>NZ_JAGPYL010000159.1:0-12719 GCF_018070095.1 Micromonospora sp. U56 | reverse complement strand
TCCCAGGTCGGCGATGAGGACCCGCTCACCGGTCGGACCGGAGGCGAAGAGGATGTTGCCCGGGGTCAGGTCGCGGTGCACCACCCGGTGCCGGTGCAGGACCGCGACCCCGGCGGCGATCTCGCCGAGCAGGGCCAGCGCCTGCGCCGCCGGCAGCGGCCCGGTGGCCAGCCGGTCCCGCAGGCCACCGCCGTCGGCCCAGGCCAGCACCGCGTACGGGCGGCCGTCGGGCAGCTCGTCGACGCCGTGCACCCGGACCAGCCGGGGGTGGTCGAGCCGCCGCAGCAGCCGCGCCTCGTCCAGGAACCGTTCCCGCACCCGCAGGTCGTGGCACCAGTTCTCGGCCAGCACCTTGATCGCCACCCGGGAGTCCAGGACGGGATCGTGGCCCAGCCAGACGGTCGCGAACGAGCCCGCGCCGAGCAGGCGCTCGATCCGGTAGGAGCCGATCCACGCCGGAGTGCTCATCGCCCCACCCTCGTCGGCAGTCCCCGCTGCGACGGTAACCGGTGCGTGGCGGAGACCGCCGGAGCGCGCTGGCGGAGACCGCCGGGAGCGGGTCCGACCGGTGCGGGCGGCCCGGTCGGAAACCCGACGAACCGATGTGGCCGGCGCGGAGACGAACAAGACGACAGGACAACACCACCACAAGGGAGTTCCGTCATGAACCGTCTGTCGTCCACCGTCCTCACCGGCGCGCTGGCCCTCTGTGCCGTCGTACCCGCGCTGGCCGGCCCGGCCGCCGCGCGGCCCGCCGCCGACGCTCCGACCGCCGTGCGCCCGGGCACCGCCGCCGCTCCGACCCGCCCCGACACCGCCGCCGGGGCCTCAGCCGCCGTCGCCGCCGCGTCCACCGACCGCGCCGACCGGCGTCGCCCGGCGCGGGCCACGATCGTCCAGGTTGCCGGTTCGGTCGATCTGCTCAGCGTTCGGGGCGCCGGACCGTTCCGGATCGGCGCGAGCCTGACCCGGCTCTCGACCGCCGGCCTGATCGACTGGACGGCTGCCGGCTGCGCCGGCGTGGTCCACGCCGGCGTCACCGGCGACTGGGCCGGGAAGATCGTGCTCGCCTTCCGGGACGGGCGGCTGGTCTCGGTCGGCACCGCCACCGCGCCGCCCCGCTCGCCGGCCGGAGCGAGCATCGGCATGTCCTTCGCCGAGCTGGCGGAGGTCTACGGCCGGCGCGGTGAGTTCAACAGCAACGACGCCGGCGACGCCACGGCGTACCTGGTCCGGTTCGGCAGCCGGGTGGAGCTGTTCACCGGGCACCCGATCCGCCCCGGCGTCGGCTGGTTCGAGGCCGGGCGCGCGGACTTCGTCGAGCGCGGCTTCCGGCAGGGCCAGTCCTGCTGAACCCGCCCGCGACGAGGGGCGCCGGCATCCCGCCGGTGCCCCTCGTCGCGGAGCGACACATCGTTCCCCTCCGGCACGACAGTATTGGTCTCGACAATACTGTGTGGCACACAATATGGTGTGACGCATGGTTAGCGAGGAGATCCTGCGGACCCATCTCCAGGAGTTGCGCCGCGGCACGGTGGTGGTGGCGAGCCTGGTCGCCCTGCGTCACCCCGACTACGGCTACGCGCTGCTGCAACGGCTGGCCGCGCACGGCTTCCCGGTCGACGCCAACACGCTCTACCCCCTGCTGCGCCGACTGGAGGAGCAGGGCCTGCTGACCAGCGAGTGGAACACCGAGGAGAGCCGCCCGCGCAAGTTCTACCGCACCAGCGAGGAGGGCGAGGCCGTGCTGCGCCGACTCCTCGACGACCTCGCCGCCGTGCAGACCTCCGTCGCCGGGCTGATCGAAGGAGTGGACCGATGAGTTCCCTGACCGACCGTTACGTCGCCGCCACCCTGCGGGCCGTGCCCGCACCGCGCCGGACGGAGATCGCCACCGAGCTGCGCGCCTCCATCGAGGACATGATCGACGGCCGGACCGCCACCGGGGAGGACGCCGCCACGGCCGAACGCGAGGTGCTGACCGAGATGGGGCACCCGGAACGGCTCGCCGCCCGCTACGCCGACCGCCGGCTCCAACTCATCGGCCCCACCTACTACCTGGTCTGGCAGCGGTTCCTGAAGGGGCTGCTCGCCGTCGTCCCCGCCACCGTGGGCGTGGTGGTGGGCGTGATCAAGGCGACCGTCGAGGGCGAGCCCGGCCCGGCGATCGGCGCCGGCGTCACCGCCGCCCTCCAGACGGCGGTGCAGATCGCCTTCTGGGTCACCCTGTGCTTCGCCGTGCTGGAACGGACCGACACCTCGCTGAACCTGCCCGACTGGACCGTCGACCAGCTACCCGAGAGCCCGGTCGAGCGGGACGTACGACTCACCGACACCTGCGCGGCGGTGGCGATGCTGCTGCTCACCCTGGCCTTCCTGCCCTGGCAGCACTTCCAGCCCTGGGTGACGGACACCGACGGCGGGCGAATCCCCCTGCTCGACCCGGCGCTGTGGCGCTCCTGGCTGCCGGTGCTCGCGGCGGTGCTGGTCGCGAGCCTGGCGCTGGAGATCGCGAAGTACCGCGCCCGGCGGTGGACCTGGCCGCTGGTGGCCGTCAACGCCGCGCTCGACCTGGCCTTCGCCGTGCCGGTGGTGGTGCTGCTGCTCACCGACCGGCTGCTCAACCCGGACCTGGTCGCCCGGTTCGCCTGGCTGCGCGAGGGCGAACACCTGGACGCCGTCGCCACGATGTCGGTGGTGGTGATCGCCGTGATCACGCTCTGGGACGTCGTCGACAGCGTGCTGAAGGCCCGCCGCCGCGACTGAGCAAAAACATCCGGCCCGGCGCACACGGGGGCGCCGGACCGGGCGGCGTTTCAGCGCCGGCCGGCCCGCCACTCGCGGGCCAGCAGGGCGTACACCGCCTCGTCGGTCCACTCCCCCTTGACCAGCTCGTTCTCCCGCAGATGCGCCTCCCGGCGCATGCCGAGCCGCTCCAGCACCCGCGCGAGGCGGTGTTGCGGGCGTCCAGCCGGCCGACGATCCGGTGCAGACCCAGCTCGTCGAAGCCCAGCCGCAGCATCTCCCGGGCCGCCTCGGTGGCGTACCCGTGGCCGGCGTGGTCGGGGTGCAGGACGTACCCGATCTCGCCCTGCCGGTGCGCGACGCTGGTCCAGATCAGCAGCACGTCACCGATCACCGCGCCGGTCTCCCGCAGCACCAGCGCCAGGTTCAGCACGTCGCCCTCCGCGCGCAGCGCCACCCGGGCGCGCTTGCGGGTCAGCGCCTCCCGGCTGGCGGCCTCGTCGTTCGGCCCGAAGTAGAGGTAGCGGGTGACGTCGGCGCGGGACTGGTAGCCGTGCAGGGCGGCGAAGTCGTCGGCGGTGAACAACCGCAGGTCGAGGCGGTCGGTGCGCAGCGGGAGATCGGGGACGAGCATCCCGGCAGGCTACGGCGGGAGCGGGTGGCCGGTCAGCCGAGTTTCGCCGGCGTCCCGGCCGCTTCAGCAGGGAACGGTGTCCCACCCGGCCGGCAGGCGCGGCCCGTCCCAGGAGGGGTCCGGCCGCCAGTGCGCCCAGCCCTCGTCCCACCAGCGCCGGCCCGCGTCGAGCAGGGCGGCAATCCGGTCCCCCTCCCCGCGGATGGCGTCGGCCATGCCCGGGTAGCGCCCCTCGGTGAGGCGCTGGGCGAACATCTCCACGTCCTTCCAGACGTACCGGTCGGCGCCCGCCGGCCACCACAGGTCCAGCTCGTGGTCGAGGGTGTCCACCCCGATCGGGGTACGCCGGAACGGGTCCTGGAGGTTGAAGTACCAACCGGCGAAGGCGCGGTCCTCGCCGGCCCAGAAGACGTCCACCGAGTGCGCCTCACCCGGACGCTGGAGCATCAGCTTGCCGTGCCCCGACCAGGCCGTGTGGCCGGCGGTCTGCCAGGGGTGCCGTCCACACGGGAAGGTGCCGCCCTCCGGGAAGCCGAACTCGGCCCCCGGCGGCAGGTAGAGCGCGAGCAGGTCGGCGGAGTCCTCGACGCAGATGCTCGGGCAGCCGAACCAGACCTCGCCGCGCAGCACCTCCCGCCGGACGACCACGTCGCCCGGCGGGAATCGCCGTCCGGTCACCGGGATCAGGCGTCGACCGCGGCCATGACGTCGTCGGAGACGTCGAAGTTGGCGTAGACGTTCTGCACGTCGTCGCAGTCCTCGAGCACGTCGATCAGCTTGAAGACCTTGCGCGCGCCGTCGGCGTCCAGCGGCACGTTGACGCTGGGGATCAGCGAGGACTCGGCCGACTCGTACTCGATCCCGGCGTCCTGCAGGGCGGTGCGGACCGGAATCAGGTCGGTCGGCTCGGAGACCACCTCGTACGCCTCACCGAGGTCGTTGACCTCCTCCGCGCCCGCGTCGAGCACGGCCATCATGATGTCGTCCTCGGTCGTGCCGGCCTTGGGGACGATCACGACGCCCTTGCGGGAGAACATGTACGACACCGAGCCGGCGTCGGCGAGCGAGCCGCCGTTGCGGGTCAGCGCGGTACGGACCTCGGTGGCGGCCCGGTTGCGGTTGTCGGTCAGGCACTCGATGAGCATCGCCACGCCGTTCGGGCCGTAGCCCTCGTACATGATCGTCTGCCAGTCGGCGCCGCCGGCCTCCAGGCCGGAGCCCCGCTTGACCGCGCGGTCGATGTTGTCGTTCGGGACCGAGTTCTTCTTGGCCTTCTGGATGGCGTCGTAGAGCGTCGGGTTACCGGCCGGGTCGCCGCCGCCGGTGCGCGCCGCGACCTCGACGTTCTTGATCAGCTTGGCGAACATCTTGCCGCGCTTGGCGTCGATGACGGCCTTCTTGTGCTTGGTGGTCGCCCACTTTGAGTGGCCGGACATCTCGTACCTCCGTCTGTCATTCCACGCCTGCGTCGACAGCCCGCGCCGACTCCACCCCGCAACCGGCGACAGGACGGCCGGTCGGCTCCGCGTGGAGGGCTGCGGCGGGCAATGGCCCTGCCGAACCGCGGCAATCCTACCGAGGTCGCGCCCCGGCTTGTCACACCCGGCACCCGTCCGGGCGGCATCGGGACACCCGGGCCATGAGGAAGACAACCCGCGCGGACCGGAAAACATGCCCGCCCGGCACGGCGCGAGGGGCCCTTCCGATCCGGAAGGGCCCCGCGCACATCCGCTCAGGCGGCGCGGACCAGGTCCACGAAGTAGCGGTGCAGCCGCAGGTCGCCGGTGAGCTCCGGGTGGAACGAGGTCGCCAGCAGGTTGCCCTGCCGGACCGCGACGATCCGCTCGGCGGCCGGGCCCTCGCTGACCCGGCCGAGCACCTCGACGCCGTCGCCGACCCGCTCGACCCACGGGGCCCGGATGAAGACCGCGTGGAACGGCTCGCCCGCGACCCCGGCGATCTCCACCGGCGCCTCGAACGAGTCGACCTGCCGGCCGAACGCGTTGCGCCGCACCGTCATCTCGATGCCGGCGAAGCCGCGCTGGTCGGGCCGGCCGTCCAGGACCTCGGTGGCCAGCATGATCATGCCGGCGCAGGACCCGTAGACCGGCATCCCACCGGCGATTCGCTTGTCGATCGGCTCGCGCATCTCGAAGATGTCGGCGAGCTTGCTGATTGTGGTGGACTCGCCGCCGGGGATGACCAGCCCGTCGACCGCGTCCAGCTCGGCCGGGCGGCGTACCGGGCGGGCGTCCGCGCCGGCGCCGGCCAGGGCCGCGACGTGCTCGCGGACGTCACCCTGCAGCGCGAGCACCCCGATGACCGGTGTGTCGCCCATGCGCACCGTCCTCTCGTCGTGTCCCGACCCCGCCGGGGTCACCAACCGCGCTCGGCCAGCCGGTGCGGCTGCGGGATCTCGTCGACGTTGATGCCGACCATCGCCTCGCCGAGGCCGCGGGAGACCTTGGCCAGCACGTCCGGGTCGTCGTGGAAGGTGGTGGCCTTGACGATCGCGGCGGCGCGCTGGGCCGGGTTGCCGGACTTGAAGATGCCGGAGCCGACGAAGACGCCCTCGGCGCCGAGCTGCATCATCATCGCGGCGTCGGCCGGGGTGGCGATACCACCGGCGGTGAAGAGCACCACCGGCAGCTTGCCGGTCCCGGCGACCTCCTTGACCAGCTCGTACGGGGCCTGGAGCTCCTTGGCGGCGACGAACAGCTCGTCGACCGGCAGCGAGCTGAGCCGGGCGATCTCCTGCCGGATCCTGCGCATGTGCATGGTGGCGTTGGAGACGTCGCCGGTGCCGGCCTCGCCCTTGGAGCGGATCATCGCCGCGCCCTCGGTGATCCGACGCAGCGCCTCGCCGAGGTTGGTCGCGCCGCAGACGAAGGGGACGGTGAAGGCCCACTTGTCGATGTGGTTGGCGTAGTCGGCCGGGGTGAGCACCTCGGACTCGTCGACGTAGTCGACGCCGAGGGACTGCAGGATCTGCGCCTCGACGAAGTGGCCGATCCGGGCCTTGGCCATGACCGGGATGGAGACGGCGTTGATGATGCCGTCGATCATGTCCGGGTCGCTCATCCGGGACACCCCGCCCTGGGCGCGGATGTCGGCGGGCACGCGCTCCAGCGCCATCACGGCGACGGCGCCGGCGTCTTCGGCGATCTTGGCCTGCTCGGGGGTGACCACGTCCATGATCACGCCGCCCTTGAGCATCTCGGCCATGCCGCGCTTGACGCGGGCGGTGCCGACGAGGAAGGTGGCGCCGGCGTTCTGGGAGGTGGTTTCGGGCACGGGTTATCGCTCCTCGGACATGCTCGGGGGGTGGCTACGGCTGATGCTACGGCGGGTTCAACGCCGGTCCGACAGCCAATCAGACCCCCGGTGGCCTGCACTGTGGCTGCCATCACCCGGGATCGGACACTCACCCGGACCGCCACCAAACGGGGCAGTCGGCACCAGCGGTGCCGAAAGCCGACGTCAGCCCGCGGGAGCCTCGGCGGCGACCACGAGCGTGGGGTCGTCGACGTCGAAGTAGCGGGGCCACGGGTGCCGGCGCCCCATCCGGCACAGCCGCACCAGCGGCCGGCTGCGCGCCGCGCGGGCATCGCGGACCAGGTCGGTGTGCACCTGCCGGGCCAGCGCCAGCCGCCGGCTGGCGGCGATCACCGCCTCGCAGACCGGGTCGGCCGGGTCCAGCCGCACCGTGCGCAACTGCCGGGTCAGGTCGTTCTCGGCGGCCTCCCGCTCCTCCGGCGGGGCGTCCAGCGCGATCCGCGCCGCCGCGTACAGCTCGACGCCGTAGCGCCGCTCGGCCAGCACCGCGGCGGCGGCCGCCCGGCGCAGCAGGTGCGCATCGAGGGCCCGGGCCGCGGACTCCGCCCGGGACTGCAGCCGCTCGACCCGGCCGGCCGTCCAGACCAGGTACGCCGCGACCAGGGCGACGACCACCGTCGCGCCCACCACCCACCACATGTGCGGCATCGTAGTGCTCACACCGCCCCGCCCAGCCCCACCCATTCCTGGTCGATGACCCGGCCGTCGGTGGCCTCGATGGCCGCGGCGTAGACCTCCAGGACCCGGCGGGCGATCACCGGCCAGTCGTAGAGCGCCACCACCTGGTCCCCGCAGGCGGTCAGCGCGGCCCGGCCCTGCGGGTCGTCGAGCAGCTCGGCCAGGGCGGTACGCAGCGCGGCCGCGTCCCCGGTCGGGAAGAGCAGGCCGGCCCGCCCGCCGTCGAGCACCCGGCGGAACGCGTCGAGGTCGCTGGCGACCACCGTGGTGCCGGCGGCCAGCGCCTCGGTGAGGATCATCCCGAAGGACTCCCCGCCGGTGTTCGGGGCGACGTAGAGGTGCACGCTGCGCAGCATCCGGGCCTTCTCCTGCTCGGGCACCATGCCGAGGAAGGTGACCCGGTCACGCAGCTCGGCCGGGAACCGCCCGAACAGGTCGTCCGGGTCACCGGGGCCGGCCACCAGCAGGCGCAGCCCGGGCCGGTGCGGCGCCAGCGCGACGAAGGCGTCGCGCAGGATCGGGAACCCCTTGCGGGCCTCGGTGAAGCGGCCGAGGAAGCCGAGCGTGCCGCCGGTGCCCGGCGCGCACTCCCCCGGCCAGCCGGGCAACGGCTCGACGCCGGCGAACTTGGCCACCGCCACCCCGTTGGGGATCTCCACCGCGCCGCCGTCCATGTGCTCGACCTGGACCTTGCGGGCCAGGGCACTGACCGCGATCCGGGCGGTGATCCGCTCCAGCACGATCTGCAGGACGCCCTGCGCGGCGGCGAGCACCCGGGACCGGGTCATCGCGGTGTGGAAGGTCGCCACCACCGGCCCGCGCGCGGAGAGCACCGCCAGCATCGACAGGCTCAGCGTCAGCGGCTCGTGCACGTGCAGCACGTCGAAGTCGCCCCGGGTGAGCCAGCGGCGCACCCGGGCGGTGGAGACCGGGCCGAACGCGATCCGGGCCACCGACCCGTTGTACGGCAGCGGCACGGCGCGCCCCGCCGAGACCACGTACGGCGGCAGCGCCGACTCCTCGTCGGCCGGGGCGAGCACGCTCACCTCGTGACCGAGCCCGATCAGCGCCTCGGCGAGGTCCATGACGTGGTTCTGCACCCCACCGGGTACGTCGAAGGAGTACGGGCACACGATGCCGATCCGCACGTAGGCGCCCTTCCCGTCAGGCCTGGCCGGTGACCGGCGCTGGTGGTGTCGCGCCGCTGTCCGTACTCCGCTGGTCCAGCCACATCCGTTGCAACATGTGCCAGTCTTCCGGATGCCGGGCGATGCCCGCCGCCAGAGCGTCGGCAATCCGCTGGGTCAGCAACCGGACCCGCTGGTCCAACGGCGCCGAGTCCGGGTCCGGCAGCGGCAGCGGACCCTCGAGCGAGGCGCAGGCGGCGTCCGGTTCGTACCACATCGACGCGACGTAGAGCGGGGCGCCGGTGCGGACCGCCAGCAGCGCGGGGCCGGCCGGCATCCGGGTCCGGCCGCCGAAGAAGTCGACCTCCACCCCGCGGGCGGAGAGGTCCCGGTCGGCCAGCAGCGGCACCACCGTGCCGGCGCGGACCCGGTCCACCAGCACGTCGAAGGCGGGCCGGTCGCCGCCGTGGGTGGGCAGGATCTCCATGCCCAGGCTCTGCCGGAAGGCGAGGAAGCGCTCGTAGACCGCCTCGGGCTTGAGCCGCTCGGCGACGGTGGTGATCGGCCAGCCGGTGGCGGCGACCCAGGCGCCCGCGGCGTCCCAGTTGCCGGCGTGCGGCAGGGCGACCACCGCGCCCCGACCGGCGGCCACGTCGGCGGCGAGCAGGTCCACCCCGGCCGGGTCCAGCCGGAACCCGGCGAGGATCTGGGCAGGGCTCAGCGCCGGCAGCCGGAACGCCTCCATCCAGTACCGGGCGTACGAGCGCATCCCGCGCCGGACCAGCGCGTCCAGCTCCGCCTCGGGCAGGTCGGGGCCGACCACCCGGCGCAGGTTGGCGCGCAGTCGGGCCGTACCCGGACCGCCTCGGCGGTGGGCGCGGTCCGCGCCCGCGGCGAAGGCCGCGGCCACCACGGGCCGGGGCAGCGCGCGGGCCAGGCGCCAGCCGGCGACGTAGCCGAGCTCGGTGAGGTTCACTCCTTGCCGACCAGCTGAGCCTGCCGGTACACGTGCGCCATGCGCTGCCCCACCGTGAAGATCGAGACGGCGGCGAGCAGCCAGAGCGCGACCTCCAGGGCGCGGTCCACGCCGAGCCCGGTGAGCAGGCCGCCCACGCCGACGATCAGCAGTCGCTCCGTGCGCTCGGCGATGCCCACGTTGCCGGTCATGCCGAGCCCCTCGGCACGGGCCTTGACGTAGGAGACCAGGCTGCCGGCGGCCAGGCAGAGCAGCGCCGCGGCCACCCCGGAGTAGTCGTGCTCGGTGGCCAGCCAGTACGCCACCGCGCCGAAGACGGCGCTGTCGGCGATCCGGTCCATGCTCGAGTCGAGGAACGCCCCGAACCGGGTGGCACCGCCGCTCATCCGGGCCATCGTCCCGTCGAGCAGGTCGGTGAGCGCGAAGAACGTCACGATGAGGGCCCCGGTGACCAGGTCACCCCGGGCGCCGAAGCCGAGGGCGCCGACGAGCACGCCGAGGGTGCCGGTCACGGTGACCGCGTTGGGGGACACGCCGGCGCGGAGCAGGCCGCGCGCGACCGGCTCCACGACGCGGGTCATCCCCGCGCGGGCCGTCACTTGGAAGATCTTCGCCATGGCGGTCCCACGATAACGGCCGGCAGCGGTCGGCGACACAGCCGGTCGTCCGACCCGCGTGGCGCAGGCTTGTGTCGGGTCGGTAACGGGTGTGAGATCGGGTGTGGGGGGTGAGCCAGCTCACCGGCCCACCCGGCTGAATACCCGTCGTCCAGGAGAGCACCGGAGGATATCGCCGCGGCACCCGCCCGGGCCCGCTTCCCCGTCGCGCGCGGCGGTCGCCACCAACCACGCTGAGGGAGGTGCGCCGCGATGGCGCAGAAGAACCAGGAGAAGGGTGTCACCGGCGCGGCGCCGGTGGTGACCGAGCCCAGCAGGGTTCGCAACGTGGTGCTCGTCGGGCACTCCGGGGCGGGCAAGACGACCCTGGTCGAGGCACTGCTCGCGGCCAGCGGCACGATCGGCCGGGCCGGCAGCGTCACCGACGGCACCACCGTCTGCGACCACGACCCGGCGGCGGTACGCCAACAGCGCTCGGTGAGCCTGGCCTGCGCGCCGCTCATGCACCAGGGCGTCAAGGTCAACCTGCTGGACACCCCGGGGTACGGCGACTTCGTCGGCGAGCTGCGGGCCGGTCTGCGGGCCGCCGACGCCGCGCTGTTCGTGGTCTCCGCGGCCGACGGGATGGACATGGCCACCGCCGCCCTGTGGGAGGAGTGTGCCGCGGTGGACATGCCGAGGGCCGTCGCGGTCTCCCGGCTGGACCACCCGCGCGCCGACTTCGACGAGGCGGTGGCGCTGTGCCAGCGGGTGTTCGGCGACAACGTGCTCCCGCTCTACCTGCCGATGCTCGGCGACGACGGCGTGTCGGTGGCCGGCCTGATGGGCCTGATCACCCGCCGGATCTTCGACTACTCCGCCGGGCTGCCCGCCGCCGTGCGCGAGCCGGACCCGGAGCACCTGCCGGCGATCCTGGAGTCCCGCAACGAGCTGATCGAGGGGGTCATCGCCGAGAGCGAGGACGAGACCCTGATGGACCGCTACCTCGGCGGCGAGGAGATCGACACCGAGGTGCTGATCACCGACCTGGAGAAGGCGGTCGCCCGGGGCCACTTCTACCCGGTGGTGCCGGTCTGCGCGGAGACCGGCGTCGGCCTGGACGCGCTGCTGGACGGCCTGGTCGCCGCCTTCCCGTCCCCGCTGGAGCACGAGGTGCCCGCGGTCACCGGCGTGGACGGCTCGCCCCGGCCGCCGCTGAGCTGCGACCCGGACGGCCCGCTGGTCGCCGAGGTGGTCAAGACGACCGTCGACCGGCACGTCGGCCGGGTCTCGCTGGTGCGGGTCTTCTCCGGCACGCTCCGCCCCGACCAGGTGGTGCACGTCTCCGGGCACGGCATGGCCGAACGCGGGCACCCCGACCACGACGCCGACGAGCGGGTCGGGCACATCTACACCCCGCTGGGCGCGACGCTGCGCGAGGTGACCACCTGCGTGGCGGGCGACCTCTGCGCGATCACCAAGTCGGGCAGCGCGGAGACCGGCGACACCATCTCCGCCAAGGAGGAGCCGCTGCTCGTCGCCCCCTGGACGATGCCCGAGCCGCTGCTGCCGGTGGCGATCGTGGCGAAGAGCCGGGCCGACGAGGACGCCCTGGCCCGCAACCTGGGCCGGCTGGTCGCCGGCGACCCGACGCTGCGTTTGGAGCGCAACCCGGAGACCCACCAGCTGGTGCTCTGGTGCATGGGCGAGGCGCACGCCGACGTGGTCCTCGACCGGCTGCGCAGCGGCGGCGTGGAGCTGGAGACCGAGCCGGTACGGGTGGCGCTGCGCGAGACGCTGACCGTCGGTGGCCGGGGCCACGGCCGGCACGTCAAGCAGTCCGGCGGCCACGGCCAGTACGCCGTCTGCGACATCGAGGTGGAGCCGCTGCCGCGCGGCGGAGGCTTCGAGTTCGTCGACCGGGTGGTCGGCGGGGCGGTCCCGCACAACTACATCCCGTCGGTGGAGAAGGGCGTGCGGGCGCAGATGGAACGCGGCCTGGTGGCCGGCTACCCGGTGGTGGACCTGCGGGTCACCCTCGTCGACGGCAAGGCGCACAGCGTCGACTCCTCCGACGCGGCCTTCCAGACCGCCGGCGCGCTGGCGCTGCGCGACGCCGCCGAGAAGGGGCAGCCGGCGCTGCTGGAGCCGGTGGACGAGGTGGTCATCCGGGTGCCCGACGGCTCCGTCGGCGCGGTGCTGGGTGACCTGTCCGGCCGGCGCGGCCGGGTGCTCGGCACCGAGCCCGACCCGGACGCAGACGGGCGCAGCCTGGTCCGCGCCGAGGTGCCCGCCACCGAGCTGCTCCGCTACGCGGTCGAGCTCCGCTCGATGACCCACGGCACGGGCACCTTCACCCGCGACTTCGCCCGCTACGACCCCATGCCCGCCCACCTGGCCGACCAGGCCCGCAAGGAACACACCACCCGCACCTGACCCACCCCACCCGTCCCCTCGGCCCTCACCTCCCTGCGCCGCGCACTTTCAGCGAAAAAGTGGCTGTTCCGCGCTGGAAAGCCACGCGTTGTCTGAAGTTGCCCGGAGGGGGTGGGTGGGTGGGGGGTCAGGGGCGGGCGGTGGGGCTGGGGGGCATCGGCCAGTGGGGGCGGTCGGCGTCGCGCAGGGGG
>NZ_JAGPYL010000158.1:0-12838 GCF_018070095.1 Micromonospora sp. U56 | reverse complement strand
CGCGGTGTCCCGGCCCCTGGCCCACCGCGACACGCCGCAAACCGGGCAACGGGGACTCCTCGGGTGGCCGTCCGGGGCGGAAATGGGCGGGGACGCCGCGTCGTTAGGATGAGGGTGCGACGGACGAGTCGACCGGGCGGTCGCGTCGGCGGGCTCCGGCCCGCCGCCGAGGAACGTCCGGACTCCACAGGGCAGGGTGGTTGCTAACGGCAACCCGGGGTGACCCGCGGGACAGTGCCACAGAAAACAGACCGCCGGCCCATCGGGTCGGTAAGGGTGAAACGGTGGGGTAAGAGCCCACCAGCACCCCGGGTGACCGGGGTGGCTCGGTAAACCCCACCCGGAGCAAGGCCAAGAAAGGGTCGTCACCGCAAGATGACGACCCGGCGCAGACGCTTGAGGGTTGCCCGCCCGATGTCTGCGGGTAGGCCGCATGAGCCTGTCGGCAACGGCAGGCCGAGATGGATGGCCGCCGCCGGCCCGTACCCCGCGAGGGGTACGCGCCGCGCACAGAATCCGGCGTACAGGTCGACTCGTCCGTCGCCCACCACGTCAGCCGCCATTACGTGGTGGCTGACCTGCTGTTTCTTCTGGTACTGCTGGTCGTCGTCGGTCATCTCTGGTCGCCGTTTGACGGCCCAGCGACGGCCCACACGGCCCAGCGACGGCCCGGAGCGGTCCCCGCCGGCATGCCTCGCGGTCAGCCTGTTTCGGGCAGCTCTCGTAACATGGGCGCAGTGCACGGGTTTGTGAAGCGTCGAGGCGTACCAGAGCCAGGGTCGATTCCCGATGTCCTGGACATGTTCCGCGCTGAGGTGCGCTTCTATCGCGAGATCGCCCCGGTCCTGGGCGTCCGCGTGCCTACCTGCTTTCACTCGGAGATCACGCCTGAAGGCACGACGCTGATTCTCGAAGACCTCTCTGCATGGCGAGCGGGAGCCGACCCGATCGCGCACGCCCAGCTGCTGCCGCGCATGCATCAGCAGTGGGCAGGGCAGGCTCCGCTGAGGTGGCCGTGGCTGCGTCCGGTAGGTGCAGCCGCCGAGCTGGTCGGCGACTTGTTCGACCGGACGTTGCCGGCCCTGGTAGCACGCCCTGACCTACCCGCCAACCTACGAACGCTTGCTGAGCGGCTCGTCGGGCGCGTGCCAGAGGTCGAGCAGGACATCGCCTCGGCAGGCCCGCTCACCCTCGTGCACGGCGACGCATCCGCACGCAACGTCCGCACCGGCCCGAACGCGGAACTGGCACTTCTCGACTGGGAAGACGTCTCGGCCGCCCCCGGCGTCATCGACCTCGCCTGGCTCTTGCTGTCGTCCGTCGACCCCTCCCAATGGCCCGCCGTGATCGCCGCCTACGGAGCTGCCGAACACCTGATGACGGTGCTACCCGCCGTGGTCGTACAGGGATTGCTCTGCTTCTCTGACGCAGCGGAAGGGTCCATTGAGGCGCAAGCATGGGTCGGCCGGCTCAACGCGGCTGAGCACCGGCTGGCTTCTTAGGCACCCCTCTGATCGGCAACTGCCGGCCAGCTCCAAGGTCAGACGTTGAAGCGGAACTGAGAGCCGCTATCCCGCTACCAGCGGCGACACCGTCCGGCACCTGCTCACACGGCGTCTCGGGCTCTCATCGTTGTTCGCTAGTTGACGACGTTTCACGGTGTCTTGTGCCCCCTGTGTGCCCCACGGCCCCGGCGCTACCACTTCCGACGCCATTCGAGGCGGCCTCGATGCGCCACAGCCGGGACGTCGCCTCGCTGGACGTACAGCACCTCGTCCTCAACCCACCAGACGTCGCCAACGCGAAGGAAGACCGGCACCTCCAACGTGAGGGCAAGAAGACAGCCGCCGGAACTGCCGGGCAGCCCTTCCAGGTCATCCACCAGCTCCATCCGGCCAGCGGTGACGGGCTCGGTCAACACGCCAACATCTTGCCGGTGTCCGTGCGGCCCCGACGACTCCTTGACCCCCAGGCAACCAGCACGACTCGGTGACCTGGCTGCTCCATCGACGGGGAGCTGGGCAAACCGTGCTCCCATGTCCACGCCCGTCCGCTGACGTTCGTCCTGATCGTCACCCAGATAGTCACCCACCGCTTGCCGTCGACCCGACCGATAGGCTCCCCCACATGCCTGAGGCCAGCATCGAGACTCAGCCACCCGCCCTATATAGACCGGATAGGTCGGTGACCCTACCGCAGCTACCCACGGAGGCTGGCACTGTCATTTGTTTAAGGATTCGGGCGATCGCGCAACTAGTGGGCAGACGCGACATGCGAGCTCACGCTGCTGCGAAAACCATCTACAACTAGCGCGAATGTAACAGTGCGGAAGCGGGAGGCTTTCAGCAGAGGATAGCAGCTCTGGTGACATGGATGCCGAATCGATGACTCGACATCGGTCGCGCTTCCAGTGTGCACAACCACCCTCTAGACATGGCTCAGCGAAACGAAATCGCGCATTGACATTATCGGCCGCATTCAACTCCTCAGCCAATCTCCTATTCAAAGGAATCGGTGGCTTAAAGTATGCGACTCTACCGTCAACTGCAAAGATGCCCAAGACATGCGAGTCCTCCGAGCACCGCCCACTTGGGCATAAGGCTCGACCTTCAGAGCTAGCTTCTGGGCTCATTGTTCAGCTCGAATATCCGCAACCAGGGTGCTAGCTCCTTGCGTCCCTCCGCCTCCGGGATCATCAAATCCGATAAACCGGACGGCGCGTTGCGGACCAAAGTCAAGGCTTGCCAACTCTTGCAGGAGAGCGCGATGAAGCGCCTGATGGATCCTCTCAGTTGCTTCAGGCGGCAGGTCGCCCTCGATGCTTATCTTAAACTGCTGAATCGATTGATTGGTCATCTGGCGACTCTCTTTCTGCCTTAGTCGAGCCGGGACAGAACGGTGACCTGGCCCTTACGTTGGAGGGACGGTCGAGGCTACACCACCCAGAAAGCCAATGACCGCCCTGCGCAGATCGACGTAAACCGGCCTCTCATCGATTCGGTTGGGCGCCAATCCCTCCGCCCTCCGTACTCGGCCGTAGTCGGTTGTTCCGATGATCCGGCAAAGCTGTTGGGTCCACTCCGTATACAGGCAATGCGCTACGGGCAGACGTAGTAGAGCACGCAGGAATTCCCACTGCGCGGGTTGATCATTGACAGTGGTGGCCGATTCGAGCCCTTTGACGTATGTAACCAGCGCAGCATCAGGCTCGGTAAGCCGCTCCAGCAATTCACCCAGACGAAGAACAAATCTAAGCATTGTCGTCTTTGGGATGCCTTCGAATGCACCTCCACAAAGGAGCGACGCGAGTCCGCAGGCAACACGTCGTGCGTTATTCACCCCAAGAACGTAGCCGCTCTCAGCCGAGTGCAGGGCAAAGACAGCCTGATGAAAGTAGTCGAAATCAGGAGCAGCTTCCTCAGCAAGTTCCATGACTTCCTGGTGCAGGCCGAGTTGGCTTAGGCCATTCAGCCTGCCTTCTATCACAAACTTCTCAAGCTCCGTGCCCTCAGCCCATCGCTGTCGGTCAAGAAAGGCAAGCACACCGGCAGAATCGCCAGCCATAGACAGGGCTTTCAGAGACTCGATGATGTACACAGAATACGCGGTCGACCGAAGTCCTGGATGAAGGCGCTCAATCTCTTTCCATTCAAAGGAAGTGATCGAGCATGATCCCAGCCAAACATCTTCCCCCTGAGTGAGAGAAAAGACTCGACCGAAACAGTCGAGGGCTTCGCTTGTAGACCTTGCAAGAGCAAGCAGACGACCTTGATTAACCCACGGATCGATGGCTAAGTGGAGCAACTGTGATGAAGAACCAGCGGCGGCAGCGTCCATCGACTTCGATGCGAGCCAAGCTAACTCCATCTCACATAGCTTCTTGGCCAGTTTGGGGTCGTCCAGGTATGTGAAGATCAGGGCAGCGTTGTTTATTGCAGAAAACTGCGTCAGGCGTGCGGACAATTCATCGTCGAACGAGCCGGCGATCAACGCCAGTGAACCTGCCGCCCATTCCTCAAGAGGTATTCTAGGAATGCGCGGATAGTGGCTCAGAAGTTCAGGCGACGGCATTGACGTCGGATCCATAAACGGGACGCGCACCAATCTGGAGCAGGGCTGGCTGGCCATCCGACCGCGGGAGTCCTACCAACGGGCAACCCAACACCTCACTGTCGCCAGAACTCCATCCTCTGAGCCATGGTCTAAGAACCGAGTTACGAAGTTGCAGAGTGCCATCTTCGAGCAGTCGTCCGATGCTATTCGCCGGGTCCGAAAGGGCTACGGTACACTTGCCGATCTCGCCGTTAGCCCTAATCATGAGTGAGTTGGCGCGTGAAGCGTAACAGACGCCCCCTGGCGTATAGATGGATTCTTCCTTAATCCCCGGTAGCGCCTTTTCGTGAAGTGCGTTCAGAGCTTGGGTCTTTTCGGGTCCTTCAAGAACCTGCATGGTTTGGTCATTAGGGCCTCCCCATCGGCCGACGGCCTTAATCAGGATCGAGAATCGCTGGTCCTCGAGGAACTTCTCTCGAAGCAGGCGGATGAAGCCTGGCATGTCAGGAAGATTGGCAGGAGTTACATGTACCCGTAGACAGACCCTATAGCTTAGATCACTGTTCCTCAATGCGATCAGGTTGTCCCAGATGCGCTCGAATGACCCTTCGCCGTTGCGCTGAAGTCGCGTTCGGTCATGGTGATGTTGAGGGCCGTCAAGCGTAATTTGGTATTGTTCGATTCCTAGCTGACAGAGTCGCGATGCCGTCTCCAGGTCCAGTCGATAGGCGTTGGTCGTCATCTCAGCCGAGTAAATGACTTCTACCGATCTGTCTGAGAGTTCCTTTACGAAGCGCGAAACGTCCTCAACAATGTTCAAAGCTATCAGCGGCTCGCCACCGAACCACGCGACATGCAGTTGACGAAGGCCCGGCATCCGCCGCTCAATCAATCTCTTGACGCCATTGACAACCGCTGGCTTCATAGTTCCTATGCTGAAGTCTTCGTAACAGTAGGTGCATCGAAAGTTGCACTGCTCTGTAGGGAGCAAGATTAAATGGAGAAGGTCGTTGCTAAACGATGCAGCGAACTCCTGAGCATGGTCGGCTTTAGCAGCCAATGTTAACCCGCCAGACATCTCTTCACCTTCGAGAGAGCTATGGATCCGATGAATTCATGACACGAAGGTCAGTGTCGTCTCATAGCGGGCAACCCGATTGGATCGGCCCGCCGCCGCCTCCACCGCCGCAGTAGCATTGTGATCCGTTGGGTTCACCCGCCTCGCTCCTGAGATTGGAACGGCCTTGGATCTCCTGCAGAGCGGCGGCAATGCCGGCATCTGCGCTGGCGACGCGACCAAAGGCATCAATGGTAATTTCTGCCGGATTCAGTTCTACCAGAATCTCTGACAGAGGGCGTTCTTTCATCTGCCTGTCCTCCTTACGTCACGGCCGCCGGCCCTCAATGGCCGGTGGCTCGCACCCGAACATGCATTGCGTCCCCTGCAAGGACACGATGATGGTGGCCGGCCCATTATGGCCAGGTGCCCCGCCGCTCAGTTCGAATCTGTCCTGCAATCCATTAAGGGCGGCGGCGATAGTGGGTCGTCTGCGCTCGCTACGCGACCAAAGGCATCAATGATGCTCTCTGCCGGATTTAGGTCTACGAGAATCTCCGACAATGGTCGTTTGCTCATTTGCGCGCCGTGCCCAGGCCTTCCTACCGCTTGGCCTGCTTCCACTGTTGAGATGGAGAAGGTTCGGCGGGAGCTCCGGCACGAACCTTCATTGGAGGCTCGCCGCCCCCGCCGCCCCCGCAGTGGCACTGTGACCCGTCCGGGCCTGCGGTCTCAGTGTTCATTTCGACTTTGCCCTGCAATTCTCGGATAGCTGCGGCGATGACGCTGTCCGCGCTAGCGACGCGGCCGTATGCATCGATTGTGATAGCGTCAGGATTCAAATCAACAAGGATTTCGCCGAGCGATCGTTCGCTCATCATTTCCTCCACGGTGAATACGGATGTAAGGGCGAAGGCCGGGGTAAGTAGCACACAGCCGACAACCTGGACGCTACACTCCGTAACGGCTGATGGTGACGTGATTGCGGGATCCAGCTGGCCTCCTTGGCTAACAGTGCTGCTGCGCCATCTCGCCCTGATGCATCCCGTCTGCCGTCGACCCGCCCTTCTGGGGAGCGGGCCGCCGCCCGGCCCGCCACGTCACGCGGACCTTGACGGCTCGTACGGACGCTGGCGGGTCGGGCGGTGATCTGCTCGGCTTGCCCGGGTCGACGGCCGGCGGGATGGCTACCGCAACCACCCACGGACCGCGACCCGCCGACGGAGCCCCGGCCATCCTGGAGCCGGAGCGCCCCGCCGGAGGCAGCAGTAACCGCAACCCCGCGACCGCCGCCAGCTCGCCGACGCGGCCGACGTGCGCTCCGCTGCGCCGCGCGGGTCCTGGCCGCGCTGCCCGGCCGGCTGCCGGCCTACCACACCACCGCTCAACGGCCTGTCGTTCTGCGGCGGCCCACCGGCTTCCCGCTCTCCGCGCCAGCCGCCGGGCGATGGCGTGACGGCCGCAGAGCGACAGCGGCAGCGGCCGGCGCGCGCCCAGGCGGCGGCGCGTGCGGCCCGTTCAGGGCCGCCTTGAAAGACGTACAGGAAGTTTGAACCACATCGCCGGCGGCCGGCTGTCGGGTATCAGGACCTCCGTGACAGATCAGTCTCAGGACCCGCGTGACACTAGACGATCTTCCTCGGGTCGGCGATCTAGGGTGAGGTCGATGAAGCTAGTCGAGATTCGCCGTTATCCGATCAAGTCACTGCTCGGTGAGCAGCTCACAACAGCCGAGGTCGACCAGCGAGGATTAGTTGGTGACCGCTTGTGGGCCGTGCGTGACGCGGACGGGAAGTTGGGCAGCGGGAAGAACACCCGTCGCTTCCGGCGGATGCCCGGCCTGTTCACGCTCCGCGGACATTCTGGTGATCCGGTGCCGGTCGTCGAACTGCCAGACGGAAGCCGCTTCGCTGCGGACGAGCCCGCGGGGCATGAGACTGTCAGCGAGGTGCTCGGCCAGCGCGTGACGATCGAGCGCGAAGCGGAGGTCATGCACCATGACGAGGGCCCGATAAGCCTCATCACCACAGCCGCCCTACGGCGACTCCACGACCTGTTAGGGGAGCCGGTCGACCCAGTGCGGTTCCGGGCGAATCTGCTCGTCGACGTACCGGGCAGCGACTTCCCAGAGGATGGCTGGCTCGGGCGAGCCGTTCGCATCGGTTCCGAGGTGGTGTTGCGACCACGCCGGCGACTTACCCGATGCGTCATGATCGACCTTGCGCAGGAGGACGCTCCACAGCATGGACACCTCTTGCGGACCGTTGCCGAGCACCACGACATGACGTTCGGCGTCTGGGCAACAGTCGAACGCCCTGGTCGTATCCGGCTACAGGACGCGGTCGAAGTGACCCCGGCCTGAGACCCCACCAAGCCCCACGGAGTTGTCACGCAGGTCCCGATATCGATCTGTCACCCAGGTCCTGATACCCGACAACCGCCCTGCCGGCGATGCCTGGTCTCGCATGATGGTTGACATTGCGGGTTCGGTTGATGCTTTACATGATCACGACAACGCTGGCCGTCCAAGGTCTGCGCGGACCGGCCGTCGCACCGCCTCGGCGACGCGCCCCCGCTCATGCCGATGAGCTCCGACTAGCGTGCACCCATGGCCAAGTCTTTGGACGTCTCGAGTCCGGCTGCGCGTCGGGAAGCGCTCCGGATGGTTGACGTAGATGATCCTGGCCCCCACCACGCGATGCTCCGCGAGATCTTCGGCCTCGAAAGAGCGTGGCGCGAAGGCCCGGACACGGGCGAGAGCGACGAGTACGAGCAGATTTACGTAGCAGCCTTCCTGCTGTTCCTGATCGGCGATCCCGCGGACTCGCCCCGCCTGTATGGAGCGAAGTTCCGCACCGGTGACATGGACCTAGGCATCGGCTTCGATGCCCAGGCCATCTTCGGAGCGGGCAGGCGCGAAACGCTTCAGTGGCTCTTGGACAACGGATACACCGACGAGCACGCGCATCTGTCTGAGTGGCTATCGCAGTGGGAAGACCCGAAGATCGAAGACTGGGCTCCGCATGTACGCCGGTACTTCTACTCACCGAACGGCCTGCTGCGTCTGGATCCGCTTTAGACACACGTAGCCAGCCAAACGTCCGCTCTTGCTGCGAGTCTCGGGCTCGGCATGAAACCGGGGCGATCATGTCGAACATCAACCGAGGCCGCAGTGTCAACATCAACCGACGCAGGACAGACGCCTGCCGGCGATGTCCGGTCTCGGGACCTGCGTGACACATCGGTATCAGGACCTGCGTGACACTCCGCTGAGTGTTGGTGGAGATAAGCGTGATGGAGCAGCGGTATCAAGCCGTCCAGGACGTGCTTGCCGGGTCGACGGTCACGGACGTCGCCGAACGGTTCGGGGTCTCCCGCCAGGCAGTGCATCGCTGGCTGTCCTGGTATCAAGACGAGGGCCTGGAAGGGCTGGCCGACCGGTCCAGCCGGCCGCGGTCCTCCCCAGGGCAGACCCCGCCGGAGGTGGAGGCGCTGATCTGTGAGCTGCGCAGAAACCACCCTCGCTGGGGTGCCCGTCGCCTGGTCTATGAGCTCGGCCGCCGTGACTGCCCTGGCCCGATCCCGTCGCGGATCACCGTGCATCGGGTCCTGATCCGGCACGGCCTGATTGACCCGATACCCCGTCGGCGTCGTCGGGAGGACTACCGGCGGTGGGAACGGGGCCGGCCGATGGAACTCTGGCAGCTGGACATCGTCGGCGGCATCCAGCTCGCCGACGGCGGTGAGGCCAAGGTTGTCACCGGCGTCGACGACCACTCCCGCTTCTGCGTCATTGCCGCGGTGGTCCGCCGGGCCACCGGCCGCGCCGTCTGTCTCGCCTTTGTCGAGGCGCTGCAACGGTTCGGGGTGCCCGAGGAGGTCCTGACGGACAACGGCAAGCAGTTCACCGCCCGGTTCGGCCGCGGTGGCGGGGAGGTGATGTTCGACCGGATCTGCCGGGAGAACGGCATCACCCACCGGCTGACCAAGCCCCGCTCACCCACCACCACCGGCAAGGTCGAGCGGTTCCACCAGACCCTGCAACGCGAACTCCTCGACGACGTCGAGGTCTGGGCCGACCCGCAGGAAGCCCAAGCAGCGATCGATGTCTTCCGCCACGAATACAACACCGAACGGCCTCACCAGTCCCTTGGGATGGCGTTCCTGGCCGACCGGTTCACCGCTTGCCCGGCCGGGGAGCAGTTGCCGCTGCGGCTTCCGCCGACGCTGGCTACCACGATCCCCGCACCCCGCCGGCCGCTGTCGACGCCTCCACCGTCCGCCGTCCTATCAGCGCCTGTGGCCACCGGCGGGGATGTCGGCCTGGCCGTGGAGGTCACCCGCCTCGTTCCCCCTCGGGCAACCTCACCGTCTGCGGGCAACAGTTCTGGCTCAGCCCCCTCCGAGCCGGGCTGCCGGTCACTCTCTGGGCCGACACCACCGTCGTCCACCTGCTCATCGACGGCGTCCGGCTCAAGACCGTGCCGTCCCGGCTCACTCCCGCTCACCTGCGCCAGCTCCTCGCCGACGGCGGCGTTCCCGCCGGGCCGCCACCGATCGCCACCGGACCCGCCGAGGCCGGCGCCCCGATCGAGGTCGAGCGGCTCGTCAACGCCACCGGCCTGATCGGCCTCGCCGGACGGCAGCACCCCGTCGGCTACCACTTCGCCGGACAACGGGTCACCGTCCGACTCGACCGCGGCCTCATGCAGATTAGCGCCGGCGGCGTCCTGCTGCGCAGCCTGCCCAACCCCCTGACCGCCGCCGAGATCGCCACCATTCGCGACGCCCGCCCCGCCGGACCCCCACCGACCCCGGCACCCGAACCGGTGCGGGTTGAACGACGTGTCAGCAGCCGCGGATCCCTCGTCATCGCCGGTCAGCGCATCCACGTCGGCATCCGCCACGCCGGAGCAACCCTCACCGTCGAAGCCGCCGACACCACCTTCCGCGTCCACGACGGCGACCAACTCGTCACCGAAGTCACTCGCACCACCGCCAAGGACATCGCCAGGTTCAAGGCCCGCAAACCCGAGCCCCCGCGCAACCACAAGTCCTCGGATCACCCACCACAGCCATGACCTGCACAATGACACCCGTGACCCAGGATCAGGCCGCCGACATCAAACCCGGCGAGATCTACGAGGACTGCCACTTCCACCCCGTCCTCTGCCTCTATAACGACGGCGACCAGATCCACGGCGTCTCCCTCATCGACGCCAGCTCTCCCCGCGCCTGCTCCATAGGCTTCTGCGCCGTCATCAAGCTCACCGTCGACGACGTCATCGCCGCGCGAGCCGACTGGCCGGGATACCTGGAACGACGCCACGCAGAGTTCGAAGCCGAGTGCGACGAGCACACCACTTGACCGACCCCTGCCGAGAGCCCATAACTAACTACAAGATCGTCTGGCCGGACGTGTCACCCACGTCCCGAGACTGATCTGTCACGGAGGTCCTGAGACCGGACATTGCCGGCGGCCGGCGGCCGGCTGCCCGGTCTCGGGACCTGCGTGACATCGGTATCAGGACCTGGGTGACATCCGCCGAGTGTGGCTTCCCAAGATCGCGCTAGGTGTTCTGCCGTGGCGAGCGGCTTCCGTCGTTCCTGGCTCGTTTGTATGGAGTGATACGAGAGGAAGCGCCGTGACCAGGTTGGGACTCTGTGCCGGGCTGATGACGGATGGGTGAGCCCGGCGGCGAGCGGCTCATGCGCGAGAAAGCCGGCTGGCGGCGGGCGACCATCCTGGAGCTGCTCTTCGATCTTGTCTTCGTGTTCGCGCTCAATCAGCTCAGCTTGCGGCTGATCCATGACCTCAACGCTGGGAGTCAGCAATGGTTCGGCGAGGTGGTGCAGACCTTCCTGTTGTTCCTGGCGTTCTGGGTCCTGTGGCTGTCGACGGTCGCGGTTACCAGCCGACAAAGTCCGGAATCGCCGGTGATCCAGGCCGTAGTGTTCATGTCGATGGCAGG
Source organism: Micromonospora sp. U56 (assembly GCF_018070095.1). Lineage (NCBI taxonomy): Bacteria > Bacillati > Actinomycetota > Actinomycetes > Micromonosporales > Micromonosporaceae > Micromonospora > Micromonospora sp. U56. The sequence goes on along the minus strand of NZ_JAGPYL010000158.1, from coordinate 1,756 downwards.
CGCCGTGGTGATGTCCGTCGCGGTACCGCAGGGATTCGAGCAGCGGGCTCTCCTCTTCGCCGGCGCCTACGTGGCGACCCGGATAAGCCGCGTGCCGCTCCTCCTGGTCTTCCGCCTCCCAGTGGTCTCCACCCCGGCGCTGCTCCCGCTTGCCGTGAGCGCGGTGCTGTGGATCGTGGGCGCGCTGGTACACAACGAGGGTCTCCGCGCCGTGCTCTGGACCCTCGCGCTGGTCATCGGCTACATCGGGTTCACGAGGCACTTTCAACGATTGGCTGGCGCACCGATCGCGGGTGAGCACCTGGCCGAGCGGTTGCAGCAGTTCTATTTGATCACGTTGGGTGAGGCGGGCTTCGTGTCCGGCAAGGCGTTCAGCGGTAGCAACTTGGGCACTCCGCATGCGGCCGGGTTCGGGCTGGCGTTCGTCGCCATCGTGCTGCTCTGGCGGGTCTATTTCTACCGGGCCGGCACTGTCCTGCCGGTTGCCATCACGGGTGCCCGGAACCCGGCCCGACAGTCCGTGGCGGTAGCTGGGACTCACCTGCTCATGATCGCCGGTGTCCTCCTGGCCGGTGTCGGCTTCGAGCTGTACATCATGGAGCCGCTCGGCCGGCCGGAACCGAAGTGGCTCATCGCCATCCTCGGCGGGCCCGCGCTGTTCTTGGCCGGGCGGTCACTTTTCGAACTGCAGGTCTTCAGTCGAATCTCCCGGTCGCGGCTGGCCGGCCTGCTCGCCCTGAGCCTCCTGATCCCGGCCACCTGGTACCTGCCACCCCTGGCCGCCGGTGGCGCGGCCGTTACGGTACTGGCCGCAATTGCCGGCTCGGACGCTTGGCGCGCCCGGGGCCGCGCACCCGAGGCACCCACCCCACTGATCTGACCCACCAGCGAATCCCGGCCCTGCGCGGAGCGAACCGTCAGGGACAGGGGCCAGACGGGCCTCAAGAACTACCCCGACATCGCCGGCGGCCGGCTGTGCCACCGGCGGCCGGCTGTCCGACTCCACTTGATGCGTGACACATTGGCGTCACTTGACGCGCGACGGGGCCCCGTATGACTGGCCGCCGCTGTCACATCGAGTCACTGCTCGGCCGGACGCAGTCCGGGTCGGGCGGCTGGCAGGGCCGCTGCAGCGTCCAACTGACCGTGGTCGAGAATCACGCCCGTGAGCGACTCTTACGTCTCCCTGATACCGACCGACGTCAACTGGCAGCCGACCAGCGCAGCAGCCGCCGAGGCGGAAGCGTACGTCTGGCGAGTGTTTCCCGACCCGGACGGCGTCCAGCAGGACGTGACGGTCGAGTTCTATGACCGGATCACCGTGGTCGACGTGGGCGAGAACATCCAGCAGATCACGTGCCCGCGCTGCGATCGGGACATCCCGCTGGACTGGTACGGGGACCTTATCGAGGAGACCGAGGGCGAGTTCGACAGCCTGACTGTGACGGTTCCATGCTGCGCGACGGCAGTCGCGCTCGACACCCTCAAGTTCGACTGGCCCAGCGGCTTTGCTCGCTTCGAGATCGCAGTCGCCAACCCGGCTCGTCCGGAGTACGCGTTCACCCCGGATGAAATCGGCGCGGTCGAGGCAATCCTGGGCCATCCACTCCGGCAGGTCGTCGCGCACAGCTAGTGTTCTGTCTCGCAAATAGCTAGCCGTTTGAGTAAGCTGTGGACGTGACACGTGCTGCAGCGCCACTGGTGCTCGAACCCGGTCAGCGGGAACTGCTGGAGTCTCTTGCCAAGTCGCGTACGG
>NZ_JAGPYL010000157.1:0-12921 GCF_018070095.1 Micromonospora sp. U56 | reverse complement strand
GAGTAGATCCGGTCGCCGTCGGCCTGGGCGTCGGCGAGGCGGCGCAGCGCGACCACCCCGACCCCGGAGCCGAAGCCGGCCCCGTCGGCGGCCTCGTCGAAGGCCCGGCAGCGGCCGTCGGGTGAGGCGAGGCCGCCGGGAGTGTGCCGGTAGCGGGGCCAGGTGACGTTGACGCCGCCGGCGAGGGCGAGGTCGCACTGGTAGTCGGCGAGGCTCTGCGCGGCGAGGCAGACCGCGACCAGCGAGCTGGAGCAGGCGCTCTGCACGGCGACCGCCGGCCCGGTCAGCCCCAGCCGGTACGCCACCTGGCCGGGCAGGTGGTCGGTGAACTGCCGCCCGATCAGCCGGGCCTCCCAGTCGTCCGGGTCCACGTCGCCCACCACCACCGGGTTGTCGAGCAGGTGGAACAGGAAGTACCGGTTGGCCGAGGTGGCCGAGTAGACCCCGACCAGCCCGGGGAACCGGGTCGGGTCGTGCCCGGCGTCCTCCAGCGCCTCCCACGCGGTCTCCAGGAAGAGCCGGTGCTGCGGGTCGGTGCGGGCGGCCTCCTGTTCGCCCATCGCGAAGAACTCGGCGTCGAAGTCGGCGACGCCGTCGAGCCGGCCGGCGGCCCGGACGTGCCGTGGGTCGGCGCGCAGGCCGGGCCCGATGCCCAGGGCGGCCAGCTCGGCGTCGCTGTGGTCGTGGATCGAGTCGACCCCGGCGCAGAGGTTCCACCAGAAGGTGGCCAGGTCGGGGGCGCCCGGGACCCGCCCGGCGAGCCCGACCACGGCGATCTCGTCGCCGGCGTACTCGCGGGCGGCGACGGTCGGCGCGGCCGGGGTGGGCAGGCTCGGCGCGGGAGCGGGTGCGGCCGGCCGGTCGGCGGTGGCCGCCGCGTCGAGCAGCCGGGCCTGCGCCGCGACGGTGGGGTGGGCGAAGAGCCGCACCATCGGCAGCGCCACCCCGAACCGCTCGGCGAGGCGCTGCTGCACCTGGCCGAGGAGCAGGGACTGGCCGCCCGCGTCGAAGAAGCTCTCCTGCCGGCCGACCGCGTCGCGGCCGAGCACCGCGCACCAGATGTCGTGCACCGCCCGCTCGGTCTCGGTGGTCGGGGCCTGCCCGGCCGGGACGTCCCGGGGCGGGTCGGGCAGCGCCCGCTCGTCGACCTTGCCGGTGACGGTGAGCGGGAAGGCGTCGAGCGCGACCACCGCGCGGGGCAGGGCGTACTCCGGCAGCCGCCGGGCGAGGGCGGCGCGCAGGGCCGCCGGGTCGAGGGGCCCGCCGGCGGGCGTCGCGTACGCCAGCAGCTCGCCGTCGCGGGCGACGGCCCGGACGGCGGCGACGCCGGGCTGGGCGGCGAGGACCGCCTCGATCTCGGTCAGCTCGACCCGGAACCCGCGCACCTTCACCTGCCGGTCGAGCCGGCCGAGGCAGACCAGCTCGCCGCCGGGCAGCCGCGCGCCAAGGTCCCCGGTGCGGTACGCCCGGGTGACCCCGTCCTCCTCGACGGTGAACCGGTCGCTGTCCTGGCCGAGGTAGCCCGGGGCGAGGTGCCGGCTGCGCACCACGATCTCGCCGGTGTCCCGGTGCAGCGACAGCTCGTACCCGGGCAGCGGGGTGCCGATCGGCAGCGGCCCGGTGGTGGTCGGGTCGGCGTCGGCGAACGGCAGCGTGTGCCGGGCGGCGAAGGTCATCTCGGTGGCGCCGTAGCCGTTGACCAGGAGACAGCCCGGCGCGAACCGGTCCCGGCCGCGCGCGGCGTCGGCATGGGTGGCCTGCTCGCCGCCGAGCAGCACCACCCGCACCGAGTCGAGCCGGCACGCGCCGAGGGTGTCGAGCAGGAACCGGTACACGGTCGGGGTGGAGTGGTAGACGGTCACCCGGTGCCGGGCCAGCTGGTCGGCGGCGTGGGCCAGGCCGTGCCGGCGCAGGTCCACCGGGACGACGGCGGCGCCGGTGAGCAGGGCCGGGTACAGGTCGGGGATGGCGGCGTCGAAGCTGAACGAGGCGAGCAGGCTGAGCCGGTCGTCCGGGCCGAGGGCGAGATCGCGGATCTGGTTGTCCACGACGTGCGCGAGGTTGCGGTGGGTCTGCGCGAGGGCCTTGGGCGTGCCGGTGGAGCCGGAGGTGAACAGCACGTACGCCGGCGCGTCCGGGTCAACCGGCACGGGACGCAGCGGGGCGGGCCCGACCCCGTCGAGGACGATCACGGGGGTGCCGGGCCGGTCGGCGCAGAGCCGCTCGGCCAGTTCCCGGTGCGCGGCGGCGCAGGCGACGGCGCGCACCTCGGCGGCGGCGAGCAGGTGCCGCAGCCGCGCGTCGGGGAACCCCGGGTCCACCGGCACGTACACGCAGCCGGCGGCGAGGGCGCCGAGGACGGCGGCGACGGTGGGCGCGCCGTGCCCGGTGAGCAGGGCGACCCGGTCGCCGGCGCGCAGGCCCGCGGCGGCGAGCGCGGCGGCGTGGCCACCGGCGCTGCCGGCCAGCTCGGCGTAGTCGACCTCGTGGGTCTCGCCCAGGATCGCCGGCCGGTCGGGATGGGCGGCAGCGACGTCCACGAAACGCTGGATGATCATTGGTTGCGCCATCTCAGGGAGTTGACTCGACTCCACTGTGGACAGGCGCGCAGGTATCGACAATTGTGATCATGATCCCCCCCAGGACTTCACAATGGAGCCAGAATAGGGCTCGATGCCTCCTGGAACAGGCCATTGACCGGAGTCAGCCCGAAGGGTCCACGACGCCTCGGTGATCGGCCGTGGAAATTCGGCCGATCATCCCCCTAGCGCGGAGAGGAGTTTCAGCCTAAGGGTATTTGCGCGAGCAAATTTCCGGTGAAAGAGGTCGCAAGCCGGGGATCTTTCACCCGGACGGCTCCCTTAACGGCAGCTCAGACGGGGTGCGCAGTGGCGGCGACGTCACTCATCGTACGGCCGCGGTGGCGCTGGATCGACGTCCCTGGTGAAACTTTTCGGCAACTGCGCCACCAGGTCCTGGAACTCGCCGACCGTGACCGCCTCGCGCAGGGTGGCGAAGACCGCCCGGACCCCGACCTGGGCGGTGGCCGGCTCGACGCCGGCCCGATCGGCCACCCGGCGCAGGAACTCGACCGGTCCGAAGGTCTCCGCCGCGCCCGGCGTGGTCTCCGGCCGCGGCCCGGCCAGGTATGCGCTGAGCTCGTCCGGGAGCTGGGCGCTCAGGTCCTCGACCTCGCCGGCCTGGACCCGCTCGGCCACCGTGACCAGCACGGCGCGGGCGATCGCGGCGGCCCGCTCCGGCGGCAACTCCGCCCGCCGGGCGACCGCGTCGACGAAGAGGGGAAAGCGCACCCGGTCCTCCTCTCGTTCCGCCGATCGGCCGTACCTCCGACCCGGCGTCCCGGGTCGCCCGTCGGAAATCCGACCCTCGGCGGCCGTCCCGCCCGGTCGGGAATCCGACCGCGGTTACCCGCCCCGGCGGGGCGCAAACGGCCGCCGCACCCGACCGGTTCCGGCGCGGCTCGCGGACGAGCGGGAAACCGCCCGCCCCAACGTCGCACTCGTGGGGCGGCACCCGCGAGGTCGCTCAGGCCAGCAGGGCCCGCCGGCGCAGGTCGTCGAAGATGATCCGGTCGACCGGGGAGACCCGGTCCCGGTCGGCGTACCCGAGCCAGGCGACCTCCTCGATCTCGTGGTCCGGCCGGGGCTCGCCGTGGTGCTCGGCGGTGTAGCAGGTCATCCGCACCAGCGTGCCCGCCGAGTGGCCGTGGGCCTGGGCGGTGAACGTGCCGACGTGCACGGCCGTCGCCGGGTCGATCACCACACCCAGCTCCTCGGCGATCTCGCGGGTGAGCGTCTCCCGGTCGGTCTCGCCGGGCTCGCGCTTGCCCCCGGGCAGGTACCAGACGTCCTTTCCCCGGGAGCGGGTGCTGAGGATCCGGCCGTGCGCGATCCGGATCCAGGCGATCTTGTCGATGGCGTCCATGTGCGGTCCTCCGGTTCGCGGGCACTCACTGTAGACGGCGTCCCCGACGCGGCGGGTTTGGCGGTGGGGCCCGGCGGGGCATTCGGACCGCACGGCCTGCTCCCGGAAGGAGGGGCGCGAATGGGCTGGTGGCGCGACCAGTCGAGGCGGCGGAAGCCGCCGGAGAACGTGGCCGAACTCCTGACCAGCACGGGACCGTTCCGGGTCGCCGGCGAACAGGTGGAGCTCGGCGACCGGGAGACCGTCCGGCGGTGGCTGCGCGAGCTCGATCCCGACCTGGGGCAGCAGGTCTTCGTGCACCGCCCCTGGGGAACCGTCGCCGCGGTCAGCGACCACCGCGATCCGGTGGCCGTGGTGATGTCGGACGCCGAGGGACGCCCGTGGGCGGCCTACGTCCCCGGCGCGGACCACCGCGAACACCTCACACCCGAGCAGGTCGAGTCGGTGATGCTGGCGGCGCTCACCTCGGACGGCCCCCGGCCGGCCCCGACTGGCGGCGACTGGACTGACGGGTCGGGTGCCGCTCATCCCTCGGCGAGGGTGTCGAGCAGCAGCGACGCCGTCCAGCTGAACGCCGCCGAGCCGAGCCCCGCCGCGGTGTCCGGGTGGAAGTACTCGTGACAGCCGCCGGTGGCGACCAGCGCCAGCATCGACTCGCGCAGCCCGGCGGCCAGGTCCGGCCGGTGGTGCGCCCGCAGCCCGCGCCAGAGCAGCCAGTTGGTGTTCATCCAACTGGGGCCGCGCCAGTAGCGCAGTGGCTCGAAGTCCGGCGCGGTGCGGTCGTGGGTGGGCAGCGGACGCGGCATGCGCGGGGCCAGGCCGAACCGCGCCGAGCACGCCTCGGTCAGCACCGCCCGCACCTGGCGCCCCGGCAGGTCGGGCAGGATCAGCGGCATCAGCCCCAGCACGGTACGGGCCGGGATCAGCCGGTCGGTGCGCAGGTCGCGCGGGTGGAAGGTGCCGGTGACCGGGTCGTGGAGCCGGCGCACCACGGCCTCGGTGATCCGGGCCGCGCGGTCGCGGTGCGGACCGGGATCGGCCCCGACCACGGCGGCGATCCGAGCCAGGGCGTGCTCCGCCGCGCCCAGCGCCGCGTTGAACAGCGGGCACTCCACCAGGAACGGATGCCACCCGGCCAGCGCCTGGTCGCTGTAGCGACGGTCGCGGTAGCGACGGTCGCGGTAGGAGGCGACGATCGCGACGTACCGCGCGTAGTCCAGGTCCGTGGGGCGGTGCGCGGCGTCGGCGTGCGCGGTGTCGTGCCGACGGTACGCCCGCATGACGGCGGCGTCGGCCGCCACCGCCGCCATCGGCGCGTCCCAGGCCGGGCTGTTGTCCAGGCCGGACTCCCAGGGGTGCACGATGGCCGCCAGACCGGCCCCGCCGACGTCCCGCCGGCCGGTGAGGTAACGCTGCTGGGCGACCAGCCTCGGGTACAGCCAGCGCAGCGCCTGGGCCGACGCCTCGGACGGGGCGCGGCGGTGCACCAGCCAGGCCGCCTGGGCGTGCACCGGCGGCTGGACGATGCCGGAGGTGGCGGCGGCCGGGGCGCCCTCGGCGGCGGCGGAGCCCCAGAACTCCGGCCCGGGGAAGTACGAGCCCACCCGCAGCGCCGGGTTGAAGACGATGTGCGGCACCCGCCCGTCGGCCCACTGGGCGGCGAACAGCGTGCGCAGCTCCCGCCAGGCCCGGTCGGGGCGGACGTGGGCCAGCCCGATCGCGATGAACGCCGAGTCCCAGCTCCACTGGTGCGGGTAGAGGGTGCGCGAGGGCACCGTGTGGTCGTGTTCCCAGTTGGCGTCGAGGGTGGCGATGGCCAGCCGGCGCAGGTCGGCGAGGTGCCCGGCGGGCGCCGGACGGGCCGGCGCGCCGGCCCTCGGGGCGGGGCCGCCGTCCGGGTCTTCGGCGGGGGGCGCGCCGAGGCCGGACGGGCCGGCGGCACCGGTGCTCACGCCGCCGCCTGCCGGGGCTGGGCGTGCCGGAGCACGGTCGCCGCCTGTTGCAGCGCCCGGACCGGGTCGCCGCGCAGCCGGCACTCCAGCGCCAGCCAGCCCGGGTAGCCGATGTCGCGCAGCGTGCGCAGCAGCGCCGGCCAGTCCAGGTGCCCGGCGCCGGGCTGGAACCGGTTGGAGTCGCTGACCTGCACGTGCCCCAGGTACGGCGCGGCGGCGCGCAGGGCGGCATGCACGTCGTCCTCCTCGATGTTCATGTGGAAGGTGTCGGCGACCACCCGCACCGAGGGCAGGCCGACGGCGGCGCAGAGCGCGACCGCCTCGTCGAGCCGGTTGACCATGTGGTCCTCGTACCGGTTGAGCGGTTCGAGGAAGAGGGTGACGCCCTCGGCGCGGGCGTGCTCGCCGAGGTCACCCAGGGCGTCGACGAGCACCTGCCGGTCGCCACCGGGCGGGCGGGGCGGTTCGAACGGGGGCAGCCGGCGGGAGAACATTCCCCACGCGGCGGGGGTCATCGCGCCGATTCCGCCGAGTTCGGCGATCACGGTGAGCTGGGAGCGCAGGTTGGCGACCGCGTCGCGGGAGCGCGCCGGGTCGAAGTCGCCGATGAAGTGGTCCATCTCCACGCAGACGGTGGGCATGACCACCCCCTCGGCGCGGGCCCGGCGCAGCTCCGGCAGCCGGCGGGCGAGGGCGAGGTCGCCCCGGCCGCGCAGCTCGATGCCCTGGTAGCCGAGGGCGGTGGCGAGGGCGAACTTCTGGGGCAGGCTGGTGCCCGGGAGCAGTTGCTCCTGGCAGGCGAGCGGGATCGACATCAGAACTCCAGCACGACTTGTAGGACGTCACCGGCACCGCGGTCGAGCAACGCGAGCGCGTCGGCCACCGCGCGGGCGTCCACGACGTGGCTCACCAGCGGCAGCGGGTCGACGCTGCCCTCGGCCACCAGGTCCATGAAGGTGTGGGCGATGCGGGCACCGGACCACCGGCCGGCCAGGCCGGGCGCCGGGGCGGGCCCGGAGACCTGGGCCGCCACCAGCTGGATCCGGTTGTGGTGGAACTCCTCGCCGAGGCCGAGCCCGTCGGCCTGGCCCTGGTAGAAGCCGCCCGCCACGACGCGGCCGGCGTGGGTGGTGGCGCGGATCGCCTCGTGCAGCGCCGGGTACGCCCCGGACAGCTCCAGGCAGACGTCCGCGCCCCGGCCGGCGGTGGCCTCGCGCAGCACCGCGGCGGCGGAGTCGACACCGGCGTCGACGATGCGCCGGGCCCCGAGGCGGGCGGCCCGTTCCAGCCGGGCGGGCACCCGGTCGACGGCGACCACCCGGGCCCCGGAGAGGCTGGCCAGCCGGGTGGCGAGCAGCCCGATGACGCCCTGCCCGAAGATCCCGACCCAGTCGCCGAGGTGCAGGTCCCCGGCGAGGACGGCGGTCAGCGCGATGGCGCCGGGGCGGGCGAAGACGCCGGCGAGCGGGTTGAGCCCGGGGGCGAGCGGGTTGACCGCGCCGGCCGGGAGGACGGCCTCGGCCCGGTGTCCCCAGATGCCCCAGACGAGCTGGCCGGGATGTCGGTCGGCCACGTCGTCGGCGACCTCGACGACCTCGCCGACCTCCTCGTAGCCGAACCCGACCAGCGGGTACGGCACGGGGGTCTGCCGGGGGACGAACATCCGGCTGGCGTCGTCCCAGTCCTTGCTGAGCCGGGGGTTGCTCCCCCGGAACAGGGTGAGCTCGGTGCCGGCGGAGATGCCGGAATAGCAGGTGCGGACCCGGACCTGGCCCGGGCCGAGCGGATCGGTGGGGCAGGGCTCGAGGCTCACGCGCCGCGGCCCGGCCAGCGAGACAACCCAGTTGCCCATGGCGCTACTCCCGGGACGTACCGGGCTCAATCTTAACAAAAAATCGTTATATGTCTTGTGATTGATCAATCCAGCACGTTGAATCCCTCATGTACCCTTCGAGAGGAGTGCCACAGATGTCATCCCCTCCGATGCGGATGCTGGCCGCCACCCTGATCCTCGCAGTAACCGGGGCGAGCCTGCTGGCCTGCAGCGACGACGAGTCGAAAAGCGACAGTTCCGAAATAACCGTCTGGAGCCTGGAGGACGTGGCCGACCGGGTCACCGCCACCAAGGCGATCATCGCCGACTACACCGCCAAGACCGGCGTGAAGGTCAATCTGGTCACCGTCAACGAGGACCAGTTCCCCTCCCTCATCGCCTCCAGCGCCGCCGCCGGGGAGCTGCCCGACGTCGTCGGGTCGGTGTCACTCGCCGGCATCCGGACCCTGGCCGGCAACGAGCTGCTGCATCCCGACGCCAACAAGGAGATCGTCGACAAACTGGGGCGGGACACCTTCTCGCCACGAGCCCTGGAGCTGACCTCCGACGACGGGAAGCAGCTCTCGGTACCCAGCGACGGGTGGGGGCAGCTGCTGGTCTACCGCAAGGACCTCTTCGACGCCGCCGGGCTGCCCGCCCCCGACACGTACGAGAAGATCACCGCCGCGGCGGCGAAGCTGAACACCGGCGGGGTCGCCGGTATCACGGCGGCCACCGCCCCGGGCGACGTCTTCACCCAGCAGACCTTCGAGCACCTGGCCCTGGCCAACAACTGTCAGCTCACCGACGACTCCGGCGCGGTCAAGCTGGACTCCCCCGAATGCGTCGAGGCGTTCCGCTTCTACGGCGACCTGATGCGCAACCACTCCGTCAAGGGCGCGCAGGACGTGGACACCACCCGGGCCACCTACTTCGCCGGCAAGGCCGCCATGCTGATCTGGTCGCCGTTCATCCTCGATGAGCTGGCCGGACTGCGCAACGACGCCAAGCCGACCTGTCCCCAGTGCGCGAAGGATCCGAACTGGCTGGCGAAGAACAGCGGCTTCGTCACCGCCATCAAGGGCCCGAACGGCGCGGAGCCGGCCCAGTACGGCGAAATCAGCTCCTGGGCGGTGCTGGACGAGGCCGCCGCCGACCCGGCGAAGTCCTTCGTGGAGTACCTGCTCTCCGACGGCTACCCGCGCTGGTTCGGCATGTCCCCCGAGGGGCGCTTCCCGGTCCGCAAGGGCACCGCCGACGACAAGGAGAAGTTCCTCACCGCCTGGAACACCAGCCAGGCCGGCGTGGACGCGAAGAAGCCACTGTCCGAGGTGTACGGCGCCGAGGTGCTGACCGGCCTGCGCACGAGCCCGGACACCTTCCAGCGCTGGGGCCTGACCCAGGGCCAGGGCAAACTGGTCGGCGCGATCCTGGGCGAACTGCCCGTACCCAAGGCCCTCGCGGACGTCGTCGGCGGCAAGAGCGACGCCGGCGCGGCGGCCGCCCGGGCGAAGAAGGACGTGGAGGCGATCAAGGCGGGCGTCAATTGACGACGGCTCCGCCGGAGACCGGCCGCTCCCCCGCCCGGGAGCGGCCCGGCCCCGGCCGCCGACGCCCGCTCACGCTGCGTCGCCGGGAGTCGCGCGCCGGGCTCGCACTGGTGGCGCCGACCCTGCTCGTCGTGGTCGCGGTGATCGGCATCCCGATCGTCTGGACGGTGGTGCTGGCCTTCCAACGGGTACGCCTGGCCACCCTGCGCAAGACCGGGCTCTTCGGTGAGCTGACGCTGAGCAACTTCGACCGGGTGCTGAATACGCCGGGCTTCGCCGACACGCTCTGGACCACGGTGCTCTACAGCCTCGGCGGCACCGCCGGGTCGATCGCGCTCGGCCTGGTCGCCGCGCTGGTGGTCCGCCGGCCGTTCCGGGGCCGGACGCTGGTCCGGGCCTCGATGCTGCTGCCGTACGTGGCGCCGGTGGTCGCGGTGGCCTTCGTCTGGCAGGTGATGCTCGACCCGCAGCTCGGCATCGTCAACGACTGGGGGCAGCGGTTCCTCGGCTGGGACGCCCCGATCCCCTTCCTGTCCCAGGACTCGACCGCCCTGGCCACGGTGATCGCGTTCGAGGCGTGGCGCTACTTCCCGTTCGCGTTCCTGTTCCTGCTGGCCCGGCTCCAGGCCGTCCCCGGCGAGCTGGAGGAGGCGGCCCGGGTGGACGGGGCCACCCCGACCCAGCGGTTCCGACACATCCTGCTGCCCCAGCTGATGCCGGTGATCGCCCTGCTGGGGGTGCTGCGGTTCATCATGACGTTCAACAAGTTCGACGACGTCTACCTGCTCACCGGCGGCTCCGCCGGCACCGAGGTGGTCAGCGTCCGGGTCTACCAGTTCCTCACCGCGCGGACCGACATCGGGGCGGCGGCGGCGCAGGCCGTCGTGCTGGCCGTGGTGCTGATCGTCTTCGTCGCGATCTACCTGCGCTTCTTCGCCGGACGCAGGGAGGCGTGATGGACCGCGACCGGATCGAGACCGTCTCGCTGCGCTGGCTGCGCCGGCTGGTGGTCACCGCGTTCCTGCTGGTCACCCTGCTGCCGTTCTGGTACATGCTGGTGCTCTCGGTACGCCCCATCGAACGGCTGCTGCTCGACCCCGGCTCGCTGTGGGTGCCGCTGGGCGAGCTCACCGTGGCCACGTACACCGAGGTGTTGAAGGCCGCCGAGGACGGCGGCCAGGGTTTCCTCACCTTCATCCGCAACAGCGGCCTGGTCGCCCTGGCCGCGACGCTGCTGACGCTGCTGGTGGCGATCCCCGGCGCGTACGCCGTCTCCCGGTTGCGGTTCTTCGGCCGTCGCCAGGTCAATGTCGTGTTCCTGGCCGTCTACCTGTTCCCGTCGATCGTCATCGCCATCCCGCTCTTCGTGGTCTTCACCCGGGCCGGGCTGCGCGGGTCCCTGTTCGGGCTGGTGCTGGTCTACATCTCGCAGACCCTGCCGGTCTCGGTCTACATGCTGAAGAACTACTTCGAGACCATCCCGATCAGCCTGGAGGAGTCCGCGGCGATCGACGGGGCGGGCCGACTCGGCATCATCCGCCGGATCAGCCTGCCCCTGGCCGCCCCGTCGATCATGGCGGTCGCGCTCTACGACTTCATGATCGCCTGGAACGAGTTCCTCTTCGCGCTGCTCTTCCTGGTCGACAAGCCCGACCGGTGGACGGTGTCGCTGGGGCTCTCCCTGCTCGCCGACGGCGTCGAGGTGCCCAAGACCGTGCTGATGGCCGGGTCGGTGATCCTCACCCTGCCCATCGTGATCCTCTTCTTCGCCAGTGAGCGGTTGCTCACCGAGGGTCTCACCGCCGGTGCGGAGAAGGGCTGACCACCCGCCCACGGACGGTGGCCGACCTCCGGTCACCGTCCGTGGACACCGCGGACACGCCTCGAAACACCTGGTAGATCATCGTGCCGAACGGCCACGTCGTCCGTAGCATCGTTCGAAAACCCGCCCCGGCGGGTACGGGGGAAGCCGACGGAACGCCCTGCGCGTACCGCCGGTAGGTGCGCGAGCACCGCATCCGTATCCGCGACAGGCAAAGGGGCCGGCGATGGGTCGAGCACGGCAGGACGCTCCAACGGGCACTCAGGGTGAGGACTACACCCGCCGGCTGCAACGCCTGGGTGGCGCGCGCTGGAAGCAGCTGCTCGACGTGCAGGCGCCGTACCGGTGGAACCTGCGGCGGCTCGGCCTGGGCCGTACCCTCGACGTGGGCTGCGGGCTCGGCCGCAACCTCGCCAACCTCGGCGACGGCGCCGTCGGGGTCGACCACAACGCCACGTCGATCGCGCACGCCCGGGCCGCCGGGCACGAGGCGTACACCGTCGAGGAGTTCTTCCGCTCCGAGCACGCCCGCCCGGACGCCTTCGACTCGCTGCTCGCCGCCCACCTGCTGGAGCACCTCCCCGCCGGGCAGGCGCTGGAGGTGGTCTCCTCGTACCTGCCGTTCGTCCGCTCCGGCGGCACGGCCGTCTTCATCACCCCGCAGGAGCGCGGGTACGCCAGCGACGCGAGCCACGTCCGGTTCGTCGGTTTCGCCGAGGCGGCCGAGGCCGCCCGCGACCTCGGCATGACCGTGCTGCGGCAGTACTCGTTCCCCTTCCCCCGGGCGCTCGGCAAGCTCTTCACCTACAACGAGTTCGTCACCGTCGCCCGGCTGCCCTGACCGCCGGGCCGCCCCGCCGGGCGCCGGTTACCGTGGCGGCATGACCAACCCGACCCGCTGGGCGACCGAGACCGGCCCCGGACACTCGCAGTGGTACATCGACCGGTTCCGCAAGCTCGCCGCCGAGGGCGCCGACCTCGCCGGCGAGGCGCGCCTGGTGGACGCCATGGTCGCGCCCGGCTCGCGGATCCTGGACGCCGGCTGCGGCACCGGCCGGGTCGGCGCCGCGCTGGCCGCCCGCGGTCACCGGGTGGTCGGGGTGGACGCCGACCCGGCGCTGGTCGAGGCCGCCCGCGCCGACCATCCCGGCCCGTGCTGGCTGGTCGGCGACCTCGCCGCACTGGACCTGGCCGCGGCCGGCGAGCCGGAGCCCTTCGACGCCGCCGTGGTGGCGGGCAACGTGATGGCGTTCGTCGCTCCGGGCACCGAACGGGACGTGCTGGCCCGGATCGCCGCGCACCTGCGCCCCGACGGCGTGGTGCTGGTCGGCTTCGGCACCGACCGGGGCTACCGGCTGGCGGACTTCGACGGTGACGCCGTCTCCGCCGGGCTGCGCCCCGAGCACCGCTTCGCCACCTGGGACCTGCGTCCGTGGCGCGACGACGCCGACTTCGCGGTCAGTGTGCTCCGCCGCCCCGCGCCCTGACCGCCCGCCGTCCTGCCCGGCGCCCCGCGCCGTGATGGCGCCGCGACCGCCCGCCGCTAACCGTTTTGACCTGCGCCGCGGCGCCCTAGCCCCGGCACGGCGGCGACCCATGGCCCGGGCCCGGGTCAGGCGGGGGCGGCCACCGCCCGCGCGGCGGCGGGGTCGAGCGGGCTGCCGGCGGGCACCAGGCTGACGAGGCCGGCGGGCAGCCGCACCGGCCGCACGTCGCCGTAGCCGAGCATGCCCAGCACCTCGGTGCCGGCCAGCACGTACCGCCGGCCCAGGTCGGTGACGACGGAGACCGCGCCGCCGGTCGCTCCGGGCGCGGCGACGGACTCCACCACCGCGCCCC
>NZ_JAGPYL010000156.1:0-13073 GCF_018070095.1 Micromonospora sp. U56 | reverse complement strand
GTCCCGTCGCGGGGACGCCACGACATGCCGCCGACCGCCGGGACCGTCAGCGGGTCGGGGTGGGGGTGACGGGGACCGGGGCGCCCTGCGCCGGCTCCTTGACCACGTGGCGTTCCAGGTTGACCTGCGCCTGCCCGGTGCCGCCGACCGTGATGTCGTCGTAGGCCTGGAGCAGTTTCCGCTGGTCGAAGTAGAGCACGGTCATCGACAGCGGGGTCGGCTTCTCGCCCTCCAGACCGCGCAGCCCGGCCCCGCCGGTGGAGCCCTCCACCATCAACTGGGTGGACTGCTTGCCGAGCTGCTGCGGCAGCTTGGACACCTGCCGGGCGTGGGTGTGCCCGGCGAGCACCAGGGGGCAGGTGCCGGAGAGCGGGCCGGCCGAGGCCGGGTCGTGCACCAGCGCGATGTTCACCGGTCGGGGTGACCGCTGGACCGTGGCGGCGAGCTGCTCACCGGCCCCGATCACCTGTTCGGCGACCTGCTTGGTCAGGCCGCTGCCGGCCGGCGAGGTCTCCTTGTCGGGGGTGAACCGGGGGTCGCCGATCCCGGCGATGGTCAGCCCGGCGACGGTGGTGGTCGAGTTGTTGAGCACGATCGCGTTGGGCTGCCGGGCCACCGCCGCGGCGGTGCGCGAGGAGTCGTGGTTGCCCCGGATGTAGACGTACGGCTTCTTCAGCAGCCCGATCGAGCCCACGAAGGAGGCCTCCGGCTCGCTGCCCCAGTCGGTGATGTCGCCGGTGTCGATCACCACGTCGATGTCGAACTGCTCCACCACGGTGCGGATCAGCTGCCAGCCGGTCGGGTTGAGGTGCATGTCCGACACGTGCAGCACCCGGGTGGTGCCGGGCGCCGGCTCGTACACCGGCAGCGCCGAGACCGTGGTGTAGAGCTGGCTGACGTTGCCGACGATGCGCTGCAGTTGCTCGGCGTAGCGCGAGTAGTCGTTGGCGATGCGGCGGGCGTCGCCGACGATCGCCGGGGCGTTGACCAGCAGTCCTTCGTACCGTGGCTCCTCGATCGCCTGGGGGCGCAGGGTGCCCGCGGCGAGTCCCAGGCTCCCGGCGGTGACCGCCAGCGCGAGCCCGGTGGACCACGCGGTGCGGCGGACGTCCCGGAAGATCAGCCCGGCCAGCAGCAGCGTGGCCAGCACGGCCGACCCGGCGGTACGCAGCCCGAGCCGCATCACGCCGTCGCGGACGTCCTCGACCGCCGACAGGCTGGCCCGGTTGATGCTGGCGGGGTCGTCGATCAGCGCCTCGGTCTTGCGCTGGTCCAGCGCGCCCAGCCGGACGGTCAGGTGGGTCGGCCCGTCGTGGCTGTCGAGTTGGAGCGCGCCCAGCGGCGGGACGTCGACGGTGGTGCTGCCCTTGACCGCCGGGGCGAGGGTGAGGCTGGCCCGGAACGGGCCGATGTCGGTGTTCACCCGGCCGCCGGCCAGCACCCCGATCACGGCCCCGGCCAGCGCCACCGTCAGGACGGCGAGCACCACGCCCATCCGCCGGGCCCACCCCGACCGGCCTGACCGGCCTGACCGGCCGGCCCGGTCCCGCCCGGGCCGCCAGCGTCGCTCACGCCGGGCCGGGGGAGTGTCCTCGTCCCCGGGCCCGCGCTGCTCGTTCTCCCCACCGTCCATGCTGAGATTCTGACCTGCCCAATGATGGATCTTGGTAAACCCCGCGGAGGGCGGCGCGTTCCGCGCCGAAACTCCCGGTGTGTCGCGCCTCCCGGCGGCTGGTGACAGCCGTTCGGCCGGTGCTCAGCTACGCCCGGCACCACCGTCGGCGAAGACCAGCCGCAGCAGCCGGTCGTCCTCCGGCGCCGGCTCGCCCCGCCCGTCGTGGTTGGACGTGGAGACCCAGAGCGAGCCGTCCGGGGCGGCGGCCACCGCGCGCAGCCGACCGTACCGGCCGGTCAGCAGCTGGCGGGGCTGCCCGAGCACGGTGCCGGTGTCGGTCAGCTCGACCAGCCACAGCCGCTCGCCGCGCAGGCAGGCGGTGACCAGCAACCGGCCCGTCGCGGCCAGCCCCGAGCAGGACGCCTCCGTGGTGCGCCACTGCACGATCGGGTCGGCGTACCGCTTGTCGCCGGCCTGCCCCTCGACGGTGGGCCAGCCGTGGTTGGCGCCCTTGTCGATCCGGTTGACCTCGTCCCAGGTGTTCTGGCCGAACTCGGTGGCGTACATCCGCTTGCCGGCGTCCCAGGCCATGCCCTGCACGTTGCGGTGCCCCAGCGACCACACCGGCGAGCCGGGGAACGGGTTGCCGGGCGCCGGTCTGCCGTCCGCGGTGATCCGCAGGATCTTGCCGCCGAGGCTCTTCCGGTCCTGCGCGAAGTCCCGGTTGCCGGCGTCACCGGTGCTCACGTAGAGCTGCCCGTCCGGGCCGAAGGCCAGCCCGCCGCCGTCGTGGTTGCCGGCCTTCGGGATGCCGGTGAGGATCGGCGTCGGCGTGCCGCCGAGCTTCAGCCGGGCTACCCGGTTGTCCCGCTCGGTGGTGTAGTAGACGAAGACGGTCTCGTCCTTGCCGTACGCCGGGGAGACCGCGATGCCGAGCAGCCCAGCCTCGCCGCCGGCCGCCACGTCCGGCACGGTCTGCACCGGCGCGACCCGCAGCCCCTCCGGGCCGGATTCCGGGCCGACCTTGAGGATCCGCCCGCTGTCCCGCTCGGTGACCAGCGCGCCGCCGTCCGGCAGGAACGCGATCCCCCACGGCACCCGCAACCCCTTGGCCAGGACCGTGGCGACCACCTCCTGACCGGCGCCGCCGGCGCTCGCCGACGCGGACGGGGTGGGCAGGTTGGGGGGCTCGCCGGCCGGGTCCGGCTCCGGCGGGCCGAAGCTGCACCCGGAGGTGGCCAGCAGCAGCGCCGCGCAGGACGCCACCAGCGCCGCGCGACGGCGGCCGGTGCGGGGGTACGGGGGACGGGCGCTCACCCGGCCCAGCCTAGCCCGCGAATGTGGACTCTCCGGCCCACCGGCGACGGTCGAGGACCTCGCGACCCGCTCAGCGGACCCGGACGGCGAGCAGCGCGACGTCGTCCTCGCGCCGGTCCGAGGAGGTGAGCAGCAGGTCGCACAGCTCGGCGAGGGGGAGCGCGCCGGTGCCGGAGAGTCGGCTCAGCAGCTCGGCCAGCCCCTCGTCGATGGAGCGGTCCCGGCGCTCGATCAGGCCGTCGGTGTAGAGCAGCAGCGTGTCCCCCGCCGCCAGGGTGGTCTCCTGGCTGCTGCGGGGGATCGGCCGGGCGAAGCCGAGCAGCGGTTCGCGCCGACCGCCGAGGACCCGGACCACGCCCTCGGCGTCGACCAGCAGCGGCGGTGGATGCCCGGCGTTGCACCAGCTCACCGTCAGGCCCCCGGCCTCGTCGGGACGCAGCCGGGCCAGGGTGGCCGTGGCGGCGGCCGGGATGCGCAGCCCGGAGATGGCCCGGTCCAGCCGGGTCATCAGCTCGTCCACCGGGTCGGTCCGGCCGAAGGCGTTGCCGCGGACCAGGTTGCGCAGCTGGCCCATGGTCGCGGCGGCCTCGATGTCGTGGCCGGCGACGTCACCGATCGCCACGACCAGGTCGCCGTCGGGCTGGACGAAGGCGTCGTACCAGTCCCCGCCCACCTCGACCCGGTCCGCCACCGGCTGGTAGCGGGCCGCCAGCTCGACCCGGGGGCTCTCCGGCAGGACCGGCAGCATGCTGTGCTGGAGCACCTCGGCCACGTGCCGCTGCTCGTCGTACATCCAGCTGTTGCCGAGTGCCTGGCCGGCCCGCCGGCCGATCTCCAGGGCGATGTGCAGGTCGCTGTCGTCGAAGGGCCGCCGCCCCGGGGCGTTGATCAGCGTCACGCAGCCGACCACCGCACCGCGTCCGGGCGCCGGCACCGGCACCGACAGGTGCGACGCGAAGCCGAGCCGGTCGGCGAGCGACACCATCTCCGGGTCGGTGGTGGCCCGCCGGACGTCGTCCAGGGTGGCCGCGCTGCCCAGCACGGGCTGGCCGGTGCGCAGCACCGTACGGGTGATCGATTCCGGGCCGAGACCGGTCGTCATCAGCTCGGCGAAGCGGTCGACCTGGGCGGCCCGCCCCGGGTCCCGGTGCAGGGCGGTGACCCGGCGCGGCGCACCCGCCCGGTCGACCAGCGTCACCAGCGCCCAGTCGGCCAGCAGCGGCACCACCGCCGCGGTCAGCCGGTCCACCGCGGTGGCCACGTCGAGGGTGCCCGTCAGGGTCTCGCTCAGCGCGGAGAGCAGCTTGAGCCGCTCGTGCGCCTCCTCGACCCGCCGCCGGGCCTCCTCCGCGCCGTCGAGCGCGATCCGCAGCTGCAGCTCCGACGAACACGCGGCGGCGAGATCGGCCAGGGTACGCAGCTGGTCGGCGGTCCAGGCGCGGGGCTTGCTGTCGATGGCGCAGAGCGAGCCGAGCACCCGGCCGTCCAGGTCGGTCAGCGGCATCCCCGCGTACGCGACCACGCCCAGCTCCGCGATGGCCAGGTTGTTCCACACCCGGGGGTAGAGCCGGGCGTCGGGCAGCACCATCGGGATCTCGATGTCCACCACGTGCTGGCAGAACGAGTGGCTCAGCGGGGTCTGCCGACGGCCGGCCCACGGCTCCGGCAGGCCGACCGCGCCCGGGAAGAACTGCCGTTCGCCGGTGACCAGCGACACCAGCGCGACCGGCACCTCCAGCAGGTCGCTCACCAGCCGGGCGAAGC
Source organism: Micromonospora sp. U56 (assembly GCF_018070095.1). NCBI lineage: Bacteria > Bacillati > Actinomycetota > Actinomycetes > Micromonosporales > Micromonosporaceae > Micromonospora > Micromonospora sp. U56. The sequence goes on along the minus strand of NZ_JAGPYL010000156.1, from coordinate 8,377 downwards.
GGTCGAACGCCTCGTCGGGTTCGGCGTCCAGGCCTGTCTCGGCGAGCGCGCGCAGCCGCGCCGGGTCCCTCAGCGCGGGGATGTCCACCGCGGGCAGCGGACCGCGACGGTGCGGGGAGCGCTCGGTCATCGGCCACCTGTCTGCGGACGTGCGGGGCACCCGGTTGCGCTCCGACCCTCGGTTATACCCGGCAGGCGGCGGTGCCGCCCACGGGTGGTGACGCCCGCCGCCCGCCCCCGATGAGCCGGTCCGCCGGACCGGGTCGGGTCGCGGTCGCTATCGTCGGCGGACGTGAAGGTATGGATTCCGCACGAGGCCGGGGTCGGGTTGCTCGGCGAGGCGCCCGCGGGCGTCACCGTCCAGGCGTGGACGGACCCGGGACGCCCGCCGTCGGACCCGGCCGGAGTCCAGTTCTGGGTGCCGCCGTTCCTGGCCGCCGGGGACACCGCCGCGATGCTGGCGCGGCTGCCGGACCTGGCGGTGGTCCAGCTTCTCTCCGCCGGGGCGGACGCCTGGGTCGGCCAGGTGCCGGACGGGGTGACCCTCTGCGACGCGCGGGGCGTGCACGACGCCGGCACCGCCGAGTGGGTGCTCACCGCGATCCTGGCCCAGCTGCGCGGGTTCCCCGCGATGGCCCGGGCCCAGGCCCGCCGGGAGTGGGCGTACGGCGAGGTCGCGCCGACCGACGAGCTGACCGGCAAGCGGGTGCTGATCGTCGGCGCCGGCTCGATCGGCGCGGCGGTGCACGCCCGGCTGGCCCCGTTCGACGTCACCGTCACGCTGGTCGCCCGCACCGCCCGCCCGGCCGACGGCGTGCACGGGGTGGACGAGCTGCCCCGGCTGCTGCCGGAGGCGGAGGTGGTGGTGCTGCTGGTGCCGCTGACCGAGCAGACCAGGGGCATGGTGGACGCGGCCTTCCTCGCCGCGATGCCGGACGGCGCGTTGCTGGTGAACGCGGCCCGGGGCCCGGTGGCCCGGACGGAGGCGCTGGTGGGGGAGCTGTCCAGCGGCCGGCTCCGGGCCGCGCTGGACGTCACCGATCCCGAGCCGCTGCCCGCCGACCATCCGCTGTGGGAGCTGCCCAACGTGCTGCTCACCCCGCACGTCGCCGGCTCGGTACGCGGCCTGCTGCCGCGGGCGTACCGGCTGGTGGGTGCGCAGCTGCGGCGGTTCGCCGCGGGGGAGCCGCTGGTCAACACGGTGACCGACGGCTACTGAGCGGGTTCAGCGCTCGCCGGGCAGGTGCTGCCCGGTGGCGGAGACCAGCCGGGGCAGGTCCGTGCCGCGCACTGCGGGCAGCATGACCTCCTGCCCGTCGTCGAGGCGGGCGACGGCCCGGCCCCGGGAGTCGGCGGTCAGCTCGACGACCCGGTCCCAGGCGATCCGGCGGCTGCCGGCCACGGCCCGCAGCCGCAGCTCCCGCCGGTCGGCGTCGGTGCCCGCCCGCCACGCCCAGACCGCGACGGCCAGCGGGATCAGCAGCACCGGCAGCAGGTACCACTCGGCGGTGGCCAGCGGCAGGGCGCCGATGAAGGCGACGATCGCCGCGACCAGGATGGCCTGGTTGTACCGGAAGCGGATGGTGTCGGCGCTACTCACCCTCCGATGATCCCACCCCGGCACGGCCCCGCTCCGCCCGGGCGGTGGACGGTGACCGGCTTCATTCGGCAGTGACATGAGTCACTGCGTGCGGCCGTAACCGACGCTCGGATCCGTCGTTGCCGGGGTGGTGGGTGGTGTCGGATATCTGTCCGGTGTCCCGTCCCGCCCGCATCGCCGCACCGCCCCGTGTCCCCCTCACGAAGGCGACCGTCGTGCCTCACGCGTACCTGGTCCACCGCCCCGCACCCGCGGTGGCGGCCCTGCTGGCGGCGACCGCACTGCTGGCCACCGCCGCCCTGGCCGGCGTGCTGCCACCGCTGGCCGCCACGACGCTGGCCGGCGCGGCCGGCTGCGCCCTGGCCGGTGTCCGACTCTCCCGGGAGGCCGCCGCCGGTGGCGGCCGGGACCGGCGGACGCCGCGTCGCCGGCGGGCCGCCGCGCTGCTCGACGCCGCCGTGCTGGTGGTCGGCCTGACCGTCGCCGTTCTGCCGCTGGCCGCCGGGGAGCAGCGCGCGAGCGTCGCGGCCCACGGGCTGGCCGCCGCGACCCTGCTGTACGGCGGCGGCCTGCTCCTGCTCCCCGGCCACTCCCGGCTGGCGCCCCGGGTCCGGCTGCGCCGGACCGTCGACGTGCTCGGGCTCGGCACCGCCCTGCTGTTCGCCGGTTGGGTGCTGTTGCCGCCGGGCGACGTCCCCCCGCTGGCCCGCGCCGTCACGGTGCTCGGTGCGGGCGGGCTCGCCGTGCTGCTGGTGAGCGCGCTGGCCGAGCGGCGCCGTCGGCCGGGTGCGGCGCTCTGTCGGGCCGGGGCGGCGACCGCCCTGCTCGGCCTGGCCGACCTGGTGGTGCTGCTGGCCTACCGGGCGCCGGCGGTGGCGACGCTGACCGCGGTCGCGCCGCTGCTGGCGGGTGCCCTGTTCACCGCCGCCGGGATGGCGCGGGTGTCGGCCGGGGATCCGGCCCTGGGGACCGGTCCGCCGCCGGCCTGGCCCCGGGTGACCGCGCCGGCCGCGGTGGCCACCCTCGCCGCCGGGTACCACCTCTGGGCGGTCGGCAGCTTCACGCCGACCGCCGTCCTGCTCGGGCTCGCGGTGATCCCGCCGCTGGTCGGGCGGGAGCTGATCACCGCCGCCGACAACCGGCACTGGGCCAGCCGGCTGGCCGCCCGGGAGGCGCACTTCCGGGCGCTGGTCTCCGGTGGCCGCGACCTGATCCTGCTGCTCGACGACGAGCTGCGGGTGCGCTGGCTCTCAGCGGCCGGCGCCCGGTGGTTCGGGCTGCGCGACGACGAGGTGCGCGGCCGGCGGCTGGTCGAGCTGCTGCACCCCGACGACGCGCCGGGCGCGCTCGGCCGGCTCGCCGCGCCCCGGGGTGGCCAGGAGCCGCTGCTGCTGGTGGCCCGGATGGCCACCGGCGACGGTGGCTGGCGGGAGACCGAGTCGACCGTGAGCGACCTGCGTGGGGTGCCCGAGGTCGACGCGGTGGTGCTGCACGTGCGCGACATCGGCGAGCGGCGTCGGTTGGAACGCGAACTGCACCGGCTGGCCGCCAGCGACCAGCTCACCGGCCTGGCCAACCGGCGCGAGCTGATGCGGGCGCTCGGTGCGCGGGGCGACGGCTCGGGCGCGCTGCTGCTGCTGGAGGTGCACGGCCTCGGCGCGGTGACCGACGGAGCGGGGCCGTCGGCGGCGGCCGGCCTGCTGCTCACGGCCGCCCGCCGGCTGCGCGACGTGGTCGGCCCGCACGACCTGGTCGCCCGGGTGGCCGGCGAGGAGTTCGCCGTGCTCACCGACGCCGGTCCGGTGCCGGCGTACGCGCTGGGCGGTCGGCTGGTGGCCGCGCTCGCCGAGCCCTGCCCGACGCCCGGATCGATGGTGCGGCTGCGGGTGAGCGTCGGCCTGGCGGAGCTGGCCGGGACCGAGCCGGAGGACGCGCTGCGGCAGGCGGACCTGGCCCGGCGGCGCGCCGTCCAGCTCGGCCGGAACCGGGTCGAGTGGTACGACGCCTACCTGGAGGAGCAGCTGGTCCGCCGGCTGGACCTGGAGCGGGAGCTGCCCGGCGCGGCCACCCGGGGTGAGCTGGACCTGGTCTACCAGCCGGTGGTGGGGCTGGCCGACCGACAGCCGGTCGGTACCGAGGCGTTGCTGCGCTGGCGCAGCCCGGTGCTGGGCACCGTGCTGCCGGCCGAGTTGCTGCCGGTGGCCGAGGACCTCGACCTCGTCGGCGAGCTGGGACGCTGGGTGCTGGACCGGGCCTGCCGGCAGCTCGCCAGCTGGTCGACGGGGGGCCGGGAGCTCTGGATGGCGGTCAACGTGACCACCCGGGAGTTGCTGGCCCCGGACTTCCTGCCCGGGGTGGCCGCCACGCTGGCCGGGCACGGGGTGCCGGCGCACCGGCTGGTGGTCGAGGTGGCGGAGCCCCGGATCGGCCGGGACCTGCCGACCGTGGTGGCCCGGCTGGCCGGCCTGCGGTCGCTGGGGGTGCGCACCGCGTTGGACGACTTCCGCGCCGAGCACGCCTCCCTGGCCCAGCTGCGCCGGCTGCCGATCGACCTGCTCAAGGTCCGGCCGCAGCTGGTGGGGTCGGCGCACGACCCGCAGCGACCGCTGATCGACGTGGTGGTCAGCCTCGGCGAGCGGCTCGGGCTCTCGGTGGTGGTGGAGGAGCTGGAGTCCGACGCCGACGTCGACCGGGCACAGCGGGCCGGCTGCCCGTACGGGCAGGGGTTCGCGCTGGCCCGGCCGGCCACGGCGGAGCGGGTGGAGGCGTACTTCGAGGAGTTCCCGTCCGCCTCCCGCTGACCGCCCTGTCAGCAAATGCTGAACCGGTTCACCTGATCCGGGGCGGTGCGGTGCTGCCGCGCGGGGTCAGGTGGGCGGTCTCGTCCTGCAGGCCGCTCACCGGCTCGCCGGCGATGACCGCCAGCAGTTGCCGCGCGGCGTGCGCGCCGTACGCCGGGATGTCCCGGCCGAGCGCGGTCAGCGGCGGGTGCACCAGCTGGCAGAGCGGCGAGTCGTCCCAGGCCACGATCGAGAGGTCGCCGGGGACGGCCAGCCCCATCTCCTGCGCCACCGAGAGCCCGGCGATCGCCATGACGTCGTTGTCGTAGATCACCGCCGTGGGGCGGTTGGCGGAGCTGAGCAGGCGGCGGGTGGCGCGGGCGCCCTCCTCGCCGGTGTAGTCGGACCAGACGGTGACGGCGTCGGCCAGCCCGAGCCGCCGGCACACCTCGGCGAAGGCGTCGGTACGGATCTCGGTGTGCAGCAGCGAGGGCAGGCCGCCCACCCGGGCGATCCGCCGGTGCCCGAGGGCGACCAGGTATTCGACCGTCTCCACCAGCGCCGCCGCGTCGTCCGACCAGACGCTGGCCAGGCTGCCGGTGTGGCCGGGTCCGCCGATCACCACGGCCGGCAGTTGCAGCTCCTCCAGGGCCGGCACCCGCCGGTCGTCGGTGCGCAGGTCGCAGACGAAGACGCCGTCGACGCGCCGCTCCGCCCACCAGCGGCGGTAGACCGCGATCTCCGCCTCCTGCTCGGCCACCACCTGGAGGGTGAGCGCGTACGACCGGGCGGAGAGTTCGGCCTCGACGCCGCTGATCAGCTCCATGAAGAACGGCTCGATGCCCAGTATCCGGGCGGGCCGGCACAGGGCCAGGCCGACCGCGTTGGCGGTGGCGCCGGAGAGCGCGCGGGCGGCGCTGCTCGGGCTGAACCCGATCTCGGTGGCGATGGCCAGGATCCGTTGACGGGTGGCCTCCGAGACGCCCGGCTGCCCGTTGAGCGCGTACGACACCGCGCCCTTGGACACCCCGGCACGTCGCGCGACGTCGGCGATGGTCGGCCGCTTCACCGGCGTGCTCCTCAATCCTCGCGGCCCCCGGGCCGGTCCCACGGCGCCGGGATCACCGGCGGCCCTCACGCTACCCCGACCCGGTCGGGCGAACGCCCCGCCGGATCGGCGGACAGCCGACCTGCGGAACGATCACTTGCGCGGTTAAGCGTACGACCTGACCCGCCCGCCCCCGCCACCCCCTTGGTCGGGTCAAGTTGCGTGAGAGAGCGCTTCAAGACGCATGGTCGCGCTCCCAAGGGCGCACTTCGGTTACCGGGACGGGCGCCCCGTTAACCGGGCCGTTGACAGTGCTGAATCCGGCCCGTACGGTGGCCTCACTTATTCGGTTCAGTCAACGTCTCTCGATGCCGGGAGCGTCATCGGCGGCCGGCAGATCGTCCGCGGGATCATGGAAGGCGCGGTGAAGTCGTGACCCGGCAGACGTTGCACGAGGGCTGGACGCTGCGGGCCGTACCGGGGCCGCAGGTGCCGGACGGGATCGCCGGCCGGGCGGTGCCGGCCACCGTGCCCGGCTGCGTGCACACCGACCTGCTGGCGGCCGGGCTGATTCCCGATCCGTTCGTCGACGACAACGAGACGACGCTGGCCTGGATCGGGCGCACCGACTGGGTCTACGAGACCACCTTCGACCGGCGGCCCGGCGACGACGAGCAGGTCGACCTGGTCTGCGCCGGCCTCGACACGGTCGCCACGATCACCCTCAACGGGGTCGAGGTCGGCCGCACCGAGAACATGCACCGCGGCCACCGGTTCGACGTCGGCGCGCTGCTGCGCCCGGGGGCGAACACGCTGACCGTCCGGTTCGACTCGGCGTACCGCTACGCAGAAGGGCATCGGGACGCCCTCGGCGACCGGCCGAACGCCTACCCGGAGCCGTTCCAGTTCATCCGCAAGATGGCCTGCAACTTCGGCTGGGACTGGGGACCGACCCTGGTCACCGCCGGCATCTGGCAGGAGATCGGCCTGCACGCCTGGTCCACCGCCCGGCTCGCCACCGTCCGGCCGCTGGTCACCGTCGTCGGCGGGGTGGGACGGGTCGAACTGCACGTCGAGGTGGAGCGGGTCGCGGTCACCCCGTTGACCGTCCGGGCCGCCGTCGCCGGCGCGGCCGTCGAGGCCGTCGTTCCGGCGGGGCAGCGCACGGCGGTGGCGACCCTCACCGTCCGCGACCCCGAGCTGTGGTGGCCCCGGGGGTACGGCGAGCAGGCGCTGCACCGGCTCGACGTCACGCTCTGCGCGCCGGACGGCCGGACCGTGGACGCCTGGTCCCGCCGGATCGGCTTCCGGTCGGTACGCCTCGACACCACCCCGGACGCGCACGGCACCCCCTTCGCCCTGCACGTCAACGACACCCCGGTCTTCGTCCGCGGGATCAACTGGATCCCCGACGACCCGTTCCCCAGCCGGATCACCCGGGACCGGCTGGCGCACCGGCTCGACCAGGCCGCCGGAGCCGGGGTGAACCTGCTGCGGGTCTGGGGCGGTGGCCGGTACGAGTCGGAGGACTTCTACGACCTCGCCGACGAGCTGGGGATCCTCGTGCAGCAGGACTTCCTCTTCGCCTGCGCGGCGTACCCGGAGGAGGAGCCGTTCGGCACCGAGGTGGCCGCCGAGGCCACCGAACAGGTCACCCGGTTGGCCACCCACCCGTCGCTGGTGCTCTGGACGGGCAACAACGAGAACATCTGGGGCTGGTACGACTGGGACTGGCAGGAGCCGCTGGCCGGGCGCACCTGGGGTCGGGGCTACTACCTCGACCTGCTGCCCCGGATCGTCGGCGAGCTGGACCCGACCCGGCCGTACTGGCCGGGCAGCCCGTGGTCGGGCAGCGAGGAGATCCACCCCAACGACCCGGCGCACGGCACCATGCACATCTGGGACGTCTGGAACACCGACGACTACACGAAGTACCGCGAGTACGTGCCCCGCTTCGTCGCCGAGTTCGGCTACCAGGCACCCGCGGCGTACGCGACGCTGCGCCGGGCGCTGACCGACGAGCCCCTGGCGCCCGACTCGCCGGGCATGGCGCACCACCAGAAGGCCACCGACGGCGACGCCAAGCTCCAGCGTGGACTCGATGCCCACCTGCCCGAGCCGGACGACTTCGACGACTGGCACTTCCTCACCCAGCTCAACCAGGCGCGGGCCATCCAGCTCGGGGTGGAGCACTTCCGTTCGCACCGGGAGGTCTGCGCCGGCACCATCGTCTGGCAGCTCAACGACTGCTGGCCGGTGACCTCGTGGTCGGCGATCGACGGCGACGGCCGCCGCAAGCCGCTCTGGTACGCGCTACGCCGGGCGTACGCGGACCGGCTGCTCACCGTCCAGCCCCGCGACGGCGGGCTGGCCCTGGTGGCGGTGAACGAGACCGGCGAGCCGTGGCCGGCCCCGGCGACGGTCACCCGGCTGACCCTGGCCGGTGAGCCGAGGGCGAAGACGGCGTACCCGCTGGACGTCCCGGCGTACTCGGCGGTGGTGCTGGCGCTCCCGGCGGACCTGGCCGAGCCGGAGGATGCCCGCCGGGAGCTGCTGGTCGCCGAGGCCGGCGACACTGCCGAGCGGGCCCTCTGGTTCTTCGCCGAGGACCGGGAGGTCGACTGGCCGGCGGCCCGCTTCGACGCGACGGTCGCGCCGGGCGACGACGGCCAGCGGGTCCGGGTGACCGCCCGGACGGTGCTGCGCGACCTGACCCTCTTCCCGGACCGGCTCGACCCGTCCGCCGAGGTCGACCGGGCGCTGGTCACCCTGCTGCCGGGGGAGTCGACGACCTTCACCGTGTCGGCCGAGCGGCCACTGGACCCGGTGGCGCTGACCGCCCGGCCCGTGCTGCGCTGCGTGAACGACATCGTCGGGCGAGCAGAACCGCCCCGACCGCCTGGGGAAGGCGTGCGGGCATGAGGGGCGTGGGTGGCCGGCCGGGGTGAC
>NZ_JAGPYL010000155.1:0-13192 GCF_018070095.1 Micromonospora sp. U56 | reverse complement strand
GCCGGGCGCCCGGCTGGCCACCCCCACCCCCGCCGAGCTGCGACAGCTCACGGGCGACGCCGGCGCGGGGGCGCCGCGGGCCACCGCCACCCGCGCCGGGCACGCGCTGCGCCGGCGCTGGCGGGTCGGCGCGGTGGCGGTGACGATGGGCGCCGACGGCGCGGTGCTCTGCCACTCCGGCAGCACCCCGCTGGTGGTGCCGCCACCGTCCGACGTGGAACGGGCCGAGGACACCTGCGGCGCCGGGGACCGCTTCGCCGCCACCGCCGCCACCGCGCTGGCCGCCGGGGCGGTCACCTCGGAGGCGGTGCAGGAGGCGGTCGCCGCCGCGTCCGCGTACGTCGCCGCCGGCGGGGCGGCCGGGCTGGCCCGCCGGGAGCCCGAACCGGCCGGGTCGCGTCGCCCGGCGTCCGCCGCCGAGGAACTGGTGGCCCGGGTACGCGCCGACGGCGGCACCGTGGTGGCCACCGGCGGCTGCTTCGACATCCTGCACGCCGGGCACGTCGCCACCCTCCAGGCGGCCCGCCGGCTGGGCGACTGCCTGGTGGTCTGCCTCAACTCCGACCGCAGCGTCCGCGCCCTCAAGGGTCCGGACCGCCCGGTCAACCCGGAGGCCGACCGGGCCCGGCTGCTGGCCGCGCTGGACTGCGTCGACGCCGTCGTGGTCTTCGACGAGCCCACCCCGGCCACCGCGCTGGCCCGGCTGCGCCCCGACGTCTGGGTCAAGGGCGGCGACTACGCCGGCGACGGCGCCCCCGAACTGCCCGAGGCCGAGCTGGTACGCGGCTGGGGCGGCCGGGTGGTGACCGTGCCCTACCTGGCGGGCCGTTCCACCACCGCGACGATCAGCGCCGCGCGCTCGCGCGGCGCCCGACTGGTCAAGGGAGCGAGATGAGCAGGGATCTGAACGGATCGGCGGTGCTGGTCACCGGCGGGTCGAGCGGCCTCGGCGCGGCGGTGGTGACCGCCGTGACGAAGGCCGGCGGGCGGCCGTACGTGCTGGACCGGCAGCCGCCGGCCGACGGGGTGCCGTGGGTCGAGTGCGACCTGGGCAACACCCGCGCCGCCGAGGATGCCACCCGGCGCGCCGCCGAGCAGGCCGGCGGGCTGACCGGTCTGGTCACCGCCGCCGGGATGGACGTACCCGGCAAGCTCGCCGACATCGACGGCGCGACCTGGGACCGGATCGTCGGCATCAACCTGCTCGGCACCGCCGCCGTCGTCCGGGCGGCCCTGCCGCACCTGGAGCGCGCGCACGGCACGGTGGTGACGGTCGCCTCGACGCTCGGGATCAAGGCGGTCAGCGACGCCACCGCGTACTGCGCGGCGAAGTTCGGGGTGGTCGGCTTCACCCGGGCGCTCGCCGCCGAGCTGGCCGGCCGGGTCGGGGTGACCCTGCTGATCCCCGGTGGCATGCGGACGGCCTTCTTCGACGACCGGAACGACCGGTACAAGCCGGGTCCGGACGCGATCCTCAACGACCCTGCCGACACCGCCGCCGCGGTCATGTTCGCCCTCTCCCAGCCGCCCGGCTGCGCCGTACGCGAGCTGGTGGTCTGCGCCGAACAGGAGTCGTCGTACCCGTGATCCTGGTGTTACGGGCGCTCGGCGTCGGCGACCTCGCGACCGGGGTGCCGGCGCTGCGCGCGCTGCGGGCCGCGTACCCGGACGAGGAGCTGGCGCTGGTCGCGCCGCGCTGGCTGGCCCCGCTGGTCGACCTGGTCGGCGGGGTCGACCGGCTGGTCGAGGCGGACGGGCTGGGCCACCTGGCGTGGCCCGGCCCGCCGCCGGAGCTGGCGGTCAACCTGCACGGTCGCGGCCCGCAGTCGCACCGGATGCTGGCCGGGGTCCGGCCGGGCCGGCTGCTGGCCTTCGCCAACGCCGAGGCCGGCCACCGCGACGGCCCGGACTGGCGGGCCGAGGAGCACGAGATCGACCGCTGGTGCCGGATGCTGGCCTGGTACGGCATCCCCGCCGACCGCACCGACCTCGCCCTGCGCCGCCCGGAACCGGGACGGACGCCGACCGGGGTGAGCATCGTCCACCCGGGAGCGAAGGCGGCGCAGCGGCGCTGGCCGCCGGCGCGGTTCGCCCAGGTGGCCCGGGCGCTCACCGAACGGGGACACCGGGTGGTGGTCACCGGGACCGCCGGCGAGCGGAGCATCGCCGAGCAGGTGCGCGCCCTGGCCGGGCTGCCGGCCGGCGCGGTGCTGGCCGGGGAGACCGGCCTCGGGGAGCTGGCCACGCTGGTCGCCCACGCCCGCCTGGTGGTCAGCGGCGACACCGGCATCGGTCACCTGGCCACCGCCTACGCCACCCCGTCGGTGCTGCTCTTCGGCCCGGTGCCGCCCGCGCAGTGGGGTCCCCCACCGGACCGGCCCTGGCACCAGGCGCTCTGGGTGGGGCAGCGGCAACCGGTCGACGCCGCCGCCGTGCACCCGGCACTGGCCGCGCTGGACGTGCCGGCGGTGCTGGCCGCCGTGGAGCGGGTGGAGCGGGGCACACCCCTTGCTACCCGCCGGTAGCTTCCGCTTAGGCTGGGGCGGTGAGCGGGGACATCGAGTACAGCCAGGAGTTCGTCGACGTCGACGGCGCGCGCATCGGGGTGCAGGTCTACCCCGAACCGGACGGGCCGGCCGGCGCGCCGGTGGTGGTGCTCTGGCCGGCGATGGGCGTCCGGGCCCGCTACTACCGCCCGTTCGCGGCCGCGCTGCGCGACGCCGGCCTGGCCGTGGTCGTGGCCGACCTGCGCGGCACCGGCGCCAGCACCCCCGCACCGAGCCGCGCCTGCCGGTACGGCTACGCCGAGCTGGCCGGTGACGTCGGCGCGGTGCTCGACGCGCTCAAGCCCCGGCTGGACGGGCGTACCCGGCTGCTGCTCGGGCACTCCCTCGGCGGGCAGGCGGCCCTGCTGCACCTCGCCCTGCACGGCGCGGACGCGGTCGACGGGCTCGCCCTGCTCGCCGTCGGCGTGCCGTACTGGCGCAGCTACCCCGGCGCCCGGCGGTACGGGGTGCTGCCGTACACCCAGGGCATCGCGGCGACCGCGGCGACGCTCGGCGTCTGGCCGGGCTGGGGCTTCGGCGGGCGGCAGGCGCGCGGGGTGATCCGGGACTGGGCGCACACCGCCCGGACCGGGCGTTTCCCGGTGCTGGACGGGGTGGACGCCGAGGCGGCGGTGGGCCGGATCGGCACGCCGGTGCTGGCGGTGAGCGTCGACGACGACCAGTACACCCCGCACGGCACCCTGGACCACCTCTGCGCCAAGCTGACCGCCGCGCCGGTCACCCGGGACCGCTACACCACCGCCGAGGCCGGCGCCCCGCTGGACCACTTCACCTGGGTCCGCGCCGGGCGACCGCTGGCCGCCCGGGTGGCGGCCTTCGCGGCGGGCCTGCCGCGCCGCTGAGCGGCCGTCCGGCCCGCCCCACCGCCGCATTCCCGCCGGCAACCCTGGGACGAACCGCGCGTGCGGGGACGTCCCGACCGCCGATGAGATCGGGTGCGTAGCCGCGCGTCGGGCGGGTATGCCGCTGCGCCCGAATACGGTGGAGGGGGATCAGATGTCCGAACGGCACACCGCACTGCGCTCGATGCACGATCTGGGCCTGGCAGCCTGGTTCGGTGGCTCCCTGATGGGAGCGCTCGGCGTCAACGGGGCGGCGGCGCGGATCAGCGACTCGACTCAGCGACTCCCGGTCGCCTCGGCGGGGTGGTCCCGCTGGACGCCGGTCAACGCGGCGGCGATCGGCGCCCACCTGGCCGGTGCGGTCGGCGAACTGGCCACGGAGAGCCCGCGGGTGTTCAGCCAGCGGGGCGTGGGGAAGATCAGCGCGGTCAAGACGGCGCTGACCATCGGCGCGCTCGCGGTGACCGGATACAGCCGGTTGCTCGGGATGCGGTTGGAGAAGGCCGGCAACCCGCCGGTCCAGGGGACCACCGAGCCCAACTACCAGACCCCGTCCGACGTGGCCTCCTGCCAACGGCAGATGAAGCTGCTCCAGTGGGCCGTGCCGGCGCTGACCGGGGCGCTGGTCGTGGTCACGTCGTACATGGGCGAGCAGCAGAAGCCCGGCCAGGTGTTCCGCGGGATGCTGGGACGCGCCGGCGGGATCATGAGCGCGCCGACGTCGATCGGGAAGCTCGCGGCGATGGGCACGGCCACCCGTCAGCGCCGGATGGCGATGGCCGGCTGAACGCCGTACCCGACCGGTGCGCCGGTGGCCGTCGGCGACGGCGGCCGGCGTACCGGTCGGGACGGGCGCGACAAAACGGCCGGTCGGGAAGACGAGCTGCGAGGTGGCCATGACGGCGAACGAGGGACCGAGGCGGGGCGCGGGGCGGGGGCCGGAGTCCGCCGCCCCCTGGGGCACCACGGACGGCTTCGACGCGGACCCGCCCTGGGGCGCGGGCAAGCACGACCCGATGGACGAGGGCAGCGAGGAGACCGCCGTGCCGGAGGGCCGGCGGGGTGAGCGCCGCGCCGGCGCGCCGAGCGGGCCGTCCGGGCGGAAGGGCCGGCACGGCTTCGGTCCGGTGGAGCCGACCCGGATGACGGAGGCGGGGCCGGGCGCTCCACCCGACCCGGCGCCGTCGGCACGCACCTTCCCCGACGACACGGCCGGCGGGGACCTGCCGGACAACGCGCTGGAGGAGGCCACCGGCATGCACCCGGAGGGGATCACCCGGGACTGACGTGGGGGGTGACGGGCCGTGTCCGGGACAGGCGTCCCCGGCACGACCCGAGCGCACCTCGGCCCGGTCACCGCCGGGTACGCGGACGGGACCGGCCACGGCGACCGTGGCCGGTCCCGCCGGCGTCCGTCCCCGGACCGGCCCAGCGGTCCATCACCCGCCTCAGGAGCCGGTGCCGTCCTCCTCGGCGGCCGGTGGCGGCGGCGGCTCGGCGACGGGCCGGCCGGTCTCGTCCACCAGCCCCGGCGCCATGCTGCCGCCGTGCGCCTCCTCCGCCTCGCGGACCCGGCGGGCCTCGGCGTCGTCCGGTACGGCCCTCATTCGGTCCGGAGCGCCGCCTAGCGGCGCGGAGGCCGAATTATGGCCGTCGCCCGGCTGTTGTTCCTGCGTCATCGCGGCACCTTTCTGTCGTTGCCGGCGCGGTACCCGGGCCCCAGGACGACAAACCGCCTCACACCCCGGCGCGCTCCGGCGCGGGGGTCACGCCGAGCAGCTCGGCCAGCCGGGCGGCGTCGCGCTGGGCCTGTCCCTCGCAGCAGTTGTTGAACAGCACGTGCAGCTCGCCGGCGCTCTCCGCCAGGTCGGTCAGCAGCTCCGCCCAGCGGCGCAGCTCCCCGTCGGAGTAGGCGTACCGGAACCGGTCCTCCTTGCTGCCGCCCTCCCAGTGGGCGCTGTGGCCGTGGAACCGGACCACCGCCGGCTCGGCCGTGGCTACCATGATCGGCGGCACCGAGGACGGGTGGCCCTGGGGCATGTCCACGCAGACCATGCCGAGGTCGTGGTCGCGCAGGAAGGTCACCGTCTCGGCGGCGGCCGCGTCCTCGAACCAGGAGGCGTGCCGCAGCTCCACCGCCACCGGGCAGGGCCGGCAGCGCCCCGCCAGCTCCACGATCCGCCGCCGGGCGGCCTCGCCCCGGGTCAGCCACGGCGGGAACTGCAACAGCACCGCGCCGAGCCGGTCGTCCGCCGCGAGCGGCTCCAGCGCCGCCCGGAACCGGCGCCACAGTTCCTCGTACGCCCGCTCGGGCAGCTCGCGGCGGCGGATCCGGGCCGGGCCACCGGCCGGCCGCAGGTCCTTCGGCAGCATCGACACCGGAGTCGGGTGGCCGGTGAAGAGGCTGAACGCCTTGACGTCGAAGGTGAACCCGGGCGGGGTCGCCTCGACCCAGCCGGCGGTGGTCTCCGGTGCCGGGACCGCGTAGTACGAGGTGTCCACCTCGACCAGTCCGAAGTGGCGGGCGTAGAAGCCGAGCCGGTCGGCGGGGGTCTTCGCCGAGCGTGGGTACCAACCGGACCGCAGCAGGGTCTGGTCCGCCCAGGAGGACGTGCCGACCAAAATGTCACCCATGTAGTTCAGTGGACCGCCGGAGCGCCGGATCGGCAACCGCTGGCGGCGCGTGGCGGGCGCGGAACTGTCGGTGCCCCGGCCTAGCCTGAGCGTCGACGACATCGACGGAAGGTGCAGCCATGACCACTTCGGAGCAGGTTCTCACCGGCGAGCGGGCCGACCTGACCCAGACCCTCGGCCGGCACCGGGGTTTCCTGCGGCAGACGGTGCACGGGCTGACCGACGAGCAGGCCGCGGCGCGCACCACGGTCAGTGAGCTCTGCCTCGGCGGGCTGATCAAGCACGTGGCGGTCATCGAGGATCGCTGGATGCGGTTCGCGGTCGGCGGCGCGGAGGCGATGCAGAGCGAGCCGCTGGACTGGGCGAACGGGTTCCGGATGGTCGAGGGCGAGACCCTCGCCGGCCTGCTCGACCACTACGCGCAGGTCGCCGCCCGCACCGACGAACTGATCGCCACCCTCGACCTGGACGCCGCGCAGGCGCTGCCGGTGGCGCCCTGGTTCGAGCCGGGTGCGAGCTGGTCGGTACGCCGGGTCCTGCTGCACCTCATCGCGGAGACCTCGCAGCACGCCGGGCACGCCGACATCCTCCGCGAGGCGATCGACGGCGCCAGGACGATGGGCTGACCCGCCCCGGGCCGGCGGGCTCGCTCACGGTCGCAGCCGTCGTCCCGGATCCCGCCGATCTCGCCGGCCCGCCCTCAGCGCATCGGGCAGCGCAACACCCTCATTGTCACGCACCGTAGGGGTGCCGGCGCGTCGCGGTTGACCTGACGGGTGTCGCCGCGTGATCAGCGCCACCCTCAGGGCGGAGATGTGACGTCGGGGGGGTGCCCGGCGCTGAGGGACACGAGATGAACGCACATCGGATGGACCAGGAAACCGTCGAGCGGCTGCTCGTCGGCCCGGTCGTCGACCCGCACGACGGCCCGGAGCCGCTCGTCCAACTGCTGACGGCGGTGCGTGCCGCGCCGCACCCGGGCGAGCTGCGCGGGGAGAGCGCCGCGATGCACGCGTTCCGCCGCGCCCGCGCCGGGGCTCCGCTGCCGGCTCCGTCGCCCGCCCGCTCATTCTCCCTGGCCCGACTGGCCGGGCTGAAGGTCGCGCTCGCCGGCCTCGCCGTGGCCGCCACCGGCGGCGTCGCCTTCGCCGCCGCCACCGGCACGTTGCCCGGCCCGCTGCACCGCGACGCGCCGGCCACCCCGCCGTCCGCCGTGCCGCAGTCCACCCCGCCCACCACCGCCGGGCCGGGCGGGTCCGCCGGTCCGACCAGCGGGAAGCCGGAACCGAGCGGGCCGGCACCGGCCGCGTCGATCCTCGGGCTGTGCCGCTCCTACCGCGCCGCGGCCGGCGACAACCCCGGCCAAGCCCTGGACAACCCGGCCTTCGCCGACCTCGTCACCAGGGCCGGTGGCCGGGACGAGGTGCGCGGCTACTGCGACCGCCTGGTCCGCGACACCGGGGCCCCGGCACCCCCCTCCGCACCCCCCTCGGCCGTCCACCCGACGCCCACCGAACGGTCGACCGGCCGGCCTTCGGACGCACCCTCCACCGCGGGCAGCAAGCCGGACGCCCCCGCCCGGACCGTCCCGTCCCGCCCGACCGGCTGACCATCGCCGGCCGGCCGGCTCCGCCGGCCGGTGAGCGGCGGGGCTGGTAGCTTGCGCCGATGAGTCTGCGGCGTCGACGCGTGGCGGTGGCCTTCCGCCTGGCGATCGTCATCAGCGTGCTGGCCGGGATCGTGCTCACCGCGCTCGGTCCGGCCACGGTCACCGGCCTCCTGCCGTACTTCACCATCCAGAGCAACATCGCGGTCGGACTCTTCGCCGGCCACGCGGGTTGGCGGGCCTGGCGGGGACGGCCCGAGCCGCCGTCGGCGCTCAAGGGCGCGGTCACCCTCTACATCACCATCACCGGGGTGGTCTACCACCTGGTCCTGGCCAACCCGGCCAGCCCCTTCGCGATGCCCCAGCCGGACCGCGCGCTCGGCGAGGCGCTGGGCAACCAGTTCCTGCACACCGTCGTGCCACTGCTCGCGATCGCCGACTGGGCGCTGTTCGACCAGCGCGGCCGGCTACGGTTGCGCTACGCCGCCTGGTGGCTGGCCTTCCCGCTGGCGTACCTGGGCTTCGCGCTGGTGCGCGGGCTCGTCGAGCACCGGTACCCGTACCCGTTCATCGACGCCGGACAGCTCGGCTACGCCGGGGTGTCGGTCAGCGCGGTCTTCTTCGCCTCCGCGTTCTGGCTGCTCGGCCTGCTCTTCGTCGGCGTCGACCGCGGACTGTCCCGGCGGGTCGCCGCGCCGCCGGCCGACATCTCGGCGCCCGCCGTTCCCGCGCCGGGCCCCGCCCCCGACGACGCCGCGACGGCGACCCCCGCCGCCCAGCGGTGACCGCGCCGCGGCCACGGTCGAGGGCGGGCACGCGCGACGCGGTCGCGGTCAGCGCAGCCGGGGACGCCGCCCGTCCGCGCGGGCCGAGCGGTCCCGGCCGTACGCGTCGGCGTGGCCCCAGCGCCCGGGAACGTCCAGCAGCTCCAGCCGGCCGAAGCCCTGCGGCACGGCCGGGGTGACCAGCAGTTCGTCCCCGCAGGGCCGCAGCCCGAGGATGGTGCCCAGCAGCATCAGCAGCGCGCCGGAGGCCCAGGACTGCGGGCGGCCCGCCATCGGCAACTGGACGGGATACCGGGTGATCTCGCGTGGGTAGCCGGCGATCACCTCGGGCACCGGACCGCCGAGCAGTTCCGCGACCGCGAGGACGCCGGCCGCGACCCGGGCCGCCTCGTCGTCGTGGTGGTAGCGGCGCAGGCCGGCGGCGATCAGCGAGTTGTCCGACGGCCAGACCGCCCCGACGTGCGCCCCCACCGGGTTGTACGGCAACTGCCCCTCGGCCAGCGTCCGCACGCCCCACCCGGTGAACATCTCCGGCCGGAGCAGGTGCTCCGCGACCTGCGCGGACCGCTCCTCCTCGACGATCCCGCTCCACAGCAGGTGGCCGATGTTGGAGGTGAGCGTCTCCACCGGGGTGCCGTCCGGTTCCAACGCCAGCGCGTAGTGCCCACGCCGGGGCAGCCAGAAGTCCCGGTTGAACCGCTCCTTGAGCGCCGCCGCCTCCCGCTCCAGCCGGTGGGCGTACGCCGGGTCGCCCCAGAACTCCCGCGCCAGCCGGGCACCCCGCAGCTTCGCGTCGTACGCGTACCCCTGGAGTTCGCAGGTCGCCCGCGGCAGGGCGGGCTGGCGGCCGTCAAGGTGCACGATCGCGTCGGGCGAGTTCTTCCAGGTCTGGTTGACCAGCCCGTCGCGCGAGCGCCGCTGGTAGCGCAGGTAGCCGTCGCCGGTCAGGTTCCCGTACGCGTCGATCCAGTCCAGCGCCATCCGCGCCGGGTGCTGCAACTCCCGGACCAGCGCGGCGTCGCCGGACCAGCGCTCGTACTCGTCGAGCAGGACGACGAAGAGCGGCGTGGTGTCGGCGGCGCCGTAGTAGAGCGCGGTCGGCTCCTCGCCGAAGCCGGCGGACTCGCCGTAGCGCAGCTCGCCGAGGATCTTGCCGGGCTCCTCGTCGTGGTAGTCGTCGAGTCGCCCGCCCTGGAGCAGAGCCAGCAGCCGCAGGGTGGCCGGGGCCAGTTCGGGGGTGAACGGCAGCGTCTGCAAGCAGGTGATCATGGCGTCCCGGCCGTAGAGCGCCATCGCCCACGGCAGGCCGCCCACCGGCACCGGCGTGGGGTAGGACAGCGGCATGTAGCGCAGCGCGGCCAGGTCGGTCAGCGCGCCCTGGTAGACGTCCGTCAGGACGTCCCGCTCGGCCACCAGCCGCGGTGCCCGGTCCAGCCAGTCCCGCAGGTCACGACGCATGTCGTGGTCGACCAGCTGCCGGTGCCTCTCCAGGCTGGCCCGCACGTCCCGGCCACCTTCACCGCGGATGATCATGTTGACGTGCAGGTCGGTGACCCACTGCCCGTTCGGGGGCACGGTGATCCGGTAGGTGATGCCACCCCGGTCGACGTGGCCCGGGGCGGTGGTGGAGACTTCCGCCTCCCGGCAGAACCGGTCCCGCTCGTACCGCAGCCGGAGCACCCCCTCGTCTGAGGAGGCGGTCGCGGTCGTCCGGCGGGGCCGGGGGCTGCGAATTTCCGAGGTGTCGGCGAAGTCGGCGTCGATGTCCATCCGGACGACGAACTCAGCCGGGCGGGCGGAGTGGTTGAGCACCGCGATCCGCTCGTTGAAGCTGTCGTCGATGGAGCGGTGCCGGATGATCGAGACATCCGCGTCGACGTAGTGGCTGGCCGTGCCGGGGACCAGGAAGAACTGGGTTTCGAAGTGGCTCATGTCGTCCCGGGACAGGGCGTGCAGGCGCTGGCCGTCGACGGTGAGCACCCAGCGGGACAGGAACCGCGTGTCGAAGGAGAAGAGCCCGACCGGCGCTCGCGGATCGACCTCCATGTCGCCCTGGGCGTCGCTGGCCGCGAAGGCGTTGCCGGCGATGACGTGGACCCGTTCCTGTCTCACCGGCGCAGGCTCTCTCGGGCGACGTCGCGGGGGTGCCGGGCGTCGGCCGGGCCCGGGAAGATCCGCCGCAGGGCCAGCAGCAGGGCCAGGTCACCCTGCACGGTCAGCTCGTTGCGCATCAGCGACTGCACCACCTCCGTCCGGCCGTCGACGATCCGGTCGAAGACCTCCCGGTCGGCCCGCACCACCACGTCGGCGTCGTCGGGCGAGCGGGTCACGTCGACGGACTGGTCGTGCACGGTGAGGTACCAGTGCTCCGTGCTGCCCCCGTCGTGCAGGTCGAGCCGGATCGTGCCGGCGAGGGTCTCGGGCAGTTGCGGGCGGCGGCGCGAGGTCAGCCGCTCCAGGAACTCCGCGCACGACGTCGCCATGGCACCCCTCCCCCGTCGGTCCGCAGCCCGGTGAGCACGATCGCAGCCGTCGGGGTGAGGCAGCCTCACCCGCACCGGGTGAAGCGGTCCGGTCCCTCCCTCGGAAGCTTGGGGCCCGCGGGTGCCCCGCCGGATCCGGGGTAGCAGGAGCGGAGGGAGGCGACGATGGGTGAACCGGACGACCCCCGGGTGGGCCGGGTGCTCGCGGCGCTGCTGGCCATGCAGCGGCAGTCGTGGGAGCAGGGGGTGACCGGCCAGGCGCTGCTCGACCTCGGGCTCGACCAGCAGGCGGTGCTGCTCGCCGACGCGGCGGTGACCCGTCAGCACCCGGACGGCCGGCTCGGTGACGTGTCCGGGGAGGACGGCGCGGTCAACGGCGCGGCCTGCGGGGAGGTGCTGCGGCACGCCGTCCGGGCGCACCCCGACGAGCGCTGGGCGGCGGCGCTGGACCGGCAGCTCGACTGGCTGCTGACCCGGGCGCCCCGGGCCGGCGACGGCACCCTGTTCCACCTGCTCGGCAACCGGCAGGTCTGGGCGGACACGGTGTACATGGTGGTGCCACTGCTCGCCCTCTGCGGGCATCCCGGACCGGCGGCGGCCCAGGTCGACGGTCACCGTCGCCGACTGTACGACGAGCGCAGCGGGCTCTACGCGGCGCGCTGGGACGCCGACCGGGCGCGGCTGGACCAGCCGCAGCACTGGGGCACCGGCAACGGCTGGGTGGTCGCCGGCATCGCCCGCGCCCTGCGGCTCCGGCCCGACTGGCCGACCGGGCAGCGCGAGGAGCTGGCCGGTCACGCCCGCACGGTGCTCGACGCCTGCCTGACCCACCGCAGGCCGGACGGACTCTTCCACGACGTGCTCGACGATCCCGGCAGCTTCGTGGAGGCCAACGTCGCGCAGATGCTGGCGTACGCGGCGCTGACCGGGGTCGCCGACGGCTGGCTCCCGGCCGCGTACCGGGACGTCGGGCGGAACCTGTTGGCCGCCGCCACCCGGCAGGTCGACCGGCACGGGTTGGTCCGGCCGGTCAGCGGCGCGCCGGACTTCACGCGCCCCGGCACCTCCCCGGAGGCGCAGGCGTTCCACCTGCTCGCGTACGCCGCCCTGCGCCGGGCCGGGTGACGGCGGCTCAACCGGCGCGGAGCAGGCCCCGGACGTAGCCGGCCTGGCCGGCGTGCTGGAGGCCGTCGTCGGCCACGCTGACCAGCCGCACCCCGAGGGTCACCGGCGGGTCCCACGCCTCGTCCACCACCCGGTCCAGGTCCGCCGGCCGCAGCCCGGCCAGGAACGTCCGGGTACGCCCCGCGACCGCGTCGTAGTAGTCGACCAGGGCGCGGGACCTCTCCGGGCGTACCGAGGCGACCCGCTGCGGGGTGTGGCCGTAGCCGGTGTCGTCGGGGTCGGGGTCCAGGCCGAACCGGGCGGCCCAGTCACCGGAGGTCCAGACCTGTTCCGCGCCGAGCAGGTCGGCGACATGGTGGTCCTGGATCCGGGTCAGGTGCCAGACCAGCCAGCCGACCGGGTTGCCGCCGGGCGTCGGCGATTGGCGCAGCTCCGCCGGGCTCAGCCCGTCCACCGCCGCGCGCACCAGGTCGGGCAGCCGGTCGTAGATCTCGGTCAGCAGGTCGTTCACGTCCACCGGAGCACTCCTTCGCGGGCCGCCGTCTCCCGTCGGGTACCGCCGGCCGGGGCCGGTAAACCCGGCATCTAGGGTGATCACGTGGTCGCGGCGCTGGAGCTGTATCTGGACACCGACGCCACCCGTCGCATCCGGGCGCTCTGGGACGCGCTGGAGGCCGAGGGCGTACAGAGCATGCGCTCGTTGCTGGAGCAGCGGCACCGGCCGCACGTGTCCCTCGCCGTGGCGCCCCGCCTCGACCCGGAGCGGGTGGCCGACGCCCTGCGCGGGACGGTGGTCGCCGCGCCACTGCGGCTGGGCTTCGACCACGCCGGCCAGTTCGTCGGCCGGGTGCTCTGGCTCGGCGTCACCCCCACCGTCGAGCTGCTGGCCCAGCACGCCCTGGTGCACGAGCGGCTGACCCGGGCCGGGATCACCCTGTCCGAGCAGTACCGCCCAGGGCGCTGGGTGCCGCACTGCACCCTGTCCATGCGGGTGCCGAACGTGCTGATGGCCGCCGCCGTCCGACGGTGCCTGGAGATGCTGCCGCTGGAGGCGACGGTGATCGCCGCCGCCGTCGCCGACCACGCGCGCAACTTCTCCCACCCCCTCCCCTGACCACCGCCCCACCCGGCTCCGCCCCCAGGCGTGTTG
>NZ_JAGPYL010000154.1:0-13396 GCF_018070095.1 Micromonospora sp. U56 | reverse complement strand
CCCGCCCTCGTCCGCGCGCACTTTCACGGAAAGAGTGGCTATTCCGCCGGGCGAGGCCACTCTTTCCGTGAAAGTGCATGCCTGCGGGGGCGCGCCCGAGCGGGGCGTGCCTGCGGGGGGCGTGCCTGTGGGGCGTGCCCGGGGTGGCGAGGCAGGGGCGCTGGGGAGGGCGCGGTGAGTGAGGGCACGGCGCGGCGTGGGGCGGCGGAGGTGAGTGGTTCGGGGGACGGGCCGGCGGGTTAGGGGTGGGGGAGCCAGATGCGCCAGCCGTCCACCGTCGTCGCCTGCCGTGCCGGGGGCGGGGTGCGTTCCAGCCGCCGGGCGAGGGGGGAGCCGACCGGGGCGACGTAGGCCGGGGCCGGTGACTCGCGGACCGCGCGGGAGTAGGCGGGCAGCCGGTCGAAGCCGGGGCGCAGCGTCTCGTCAAGCACCGCGCAGACGATCCCCTCGCCGGTGGCGTAGGTGAGCCGGTTGCAGGTCCAGTACTCGCCGTACACGTGGCGGACGCCCCGCTCGCGCAGCGCTTCCACCAGCGCGCGGTGCCGCTGCGCCTCCGCCCGGTTCGTGGGCACGGTGGCCAGCGCGCCGGCGGTGGCGACCGTGGCGGTGCCGAGCAGGGCGACCAGCGCGCCGACGGCCGCGAGTCGCGGGAGGTCGACCGGACCGCGTCGCCGCGCCACGGTCCACAGCGGCCAGAGCAGCGCCGGGAGCGAAATGGCCAGGCAGGACAGGTAGCGGGAACTCTCCACCGGGGTCCGCCCGGCGGCGCTGCTCACCGTGTACGCCGCCAGCGTGCCCACCGCCCCGGCCAGCAGCGCGAGCCGTACCGCCGCGCCGGCCCGCACCGCCCGAGCGTCGTCAGCCCGCACCGCCCGCACGCCGTCGGCGCGCACCGCCCGCCAGGCCGACAGCCCGGCCAGTACCAGCAGCACCGGCAGGGCGAGCGCCCACCAGAGCTGCCAGGTCGCGCAGTGCCCCGGGGAGCAGAGGCCCATGCCCAGCGCCGGCCCGAGCACCAGCCCGCCGTGCAGCCGGTCCGCCCAGCTCGCCACCGCGTCCCCACCGCCGGCGGTGACGGCCGCGGCGAGCGGGTTGTGGCCGTGCGCCAGGCCGTACCCGAGCAGTGGCGCCGCCCCCACCAGCGCGGCCCCGGCCAGCAGGACGCCGTGGCGCCGGCGCAGGTCCCGTCCGGTCATCGTGACGAGCACCGCCCCGAGCGCCAGCACGTACGGCAGCAGCAGCGGGTCGACCCAGACGATCAGCCCGGCGAGGAAGCCGAAGCCGGCGAGGCGCCACCGGCGGCCCGCCGGCCGGCCGGTGACCAGGTCGAGGGTCAGCAGGGCCAGGCCCGCCCCGATCGGGTTCAGCTCGGGATAGCCGCCCCCGGCGATGAGCTGGTTCTTGACGATCCGGTCCGCGCCCAGCGCCAGCAGCCCGACCACCAGCAGCGCGAACCAGCGGTCCCCGCCGAGGCGGCGGGTCAGCCGCCAGCTCAGCAGCAGGAAGAGCGCGTACAGGGCGAGCAGCGGCAGCCGCAGCGCGAGCACCGAGGGCCCGGCCAACGCGACCAGCGGCGCGGCCAGGTACGCCTCCAGCGCACCCATGTACGCCTGCCCGTAGAAGAAGACCGGGAAGTCCTCGCCGCGGGCGATGTGCAGCGCGGCGAGCCCCATGGTCGCCTCGTCGCTGTTGGTGCGCGGGGTGTCGCCGAGCAGCAACGCGAGCCGGTACCCCACCCCGGCCAGGCCGACCAGCAGGGCGAGCACCACCGGCGCGGGCCACCGGGGCGCGTGCGGGCGGGTGGCGTCGCGCGCCGCCTGGCGTACCCCGGTGGTCATGCCTGCGATCATGGCATCCGGACCGGGGCCGGCGGCCGGTGACGCGGCCGTCGGCCGGCCTCAGCCAGCGGCGGTGACGCCCTCGCGGGCCTCCAGCGCCTGCTTGTAGAGCCGCCCGGCCCGGTACGACGAGCGCACCAGCGGCCCGCTCATCACGCCGGCGAAGCCGATCTCCTCGGCCTCCTCGCGCAGCTCGACGAACTCCTCGGGCTTGACCCAGCGGGTGACCGGGTGGTGCCGGGGGGAGGGGCGCAGGTACTGGGTGATGGTGATCAGCTCGCAGCCCGCCTCGTGCAGGTCGCGCAGCGCCTGGGAGACCTCGGCGCGCTCCTCGCCCATGCCCAGGATCAGGTTGCTCTTGGTGACCAGGCCGTCGGCGCGGGCCTGGCGGATCACGTCCAGCGAGCGCTCGTAGCGGAACGCCGGCCGGATCCGCTTGAAGATCCGCGGCACCGTCTCGACGTTGTGCGCCAGCACCTCGGGACGGGAGCTGAACACCTCGGCGAGCTGCTCGGGGACCGCGTTGAAGTCGGGGATCAGCAGCTCGACGCCGCAGCCGGACTGCAGGGCGTGGATCTGCCGGACCGTCTCGGCGTAGAGCCAGGCCCCGCCGTCGGGCAGGTCGTCGCGGGCGACGCCGGTGATGGTGGCGTAGCGCAGCCCCATCGCGGCGACCGACTCGGCGACCCGGCGCGGCTCGTCGGCGTCGAACTCGGCCGGCTTGCCCGTGTCGATCTGGCAGAAGTCGCAGCGCCGGGTGCACTGGTCACCGCCGATGAGGAAGGTGGCCTCGCGGTCCTCCCAGCACTCGTAGATGTTGGGGCAGCCGGCCTCCTGGCAGACGGTGTGCAGCCCCTCGCGCGAGACCAGGCCGCGCAGCTGGGTGTACTCCGGGCCCATCTTGGCCTTGACCTTGATCCACGGCGGTTTGCGCTCGATCGGCGTCTCGGCGTTGCGGGCCTCGATCCGCAGCAGCCGCCGCCCCTCAGGTGCGGCAGTCGCGGTACGGCCGGCCTGCTCGGTCGTCGGCGTGGAGTGCTCGATCGTCACGAAACCGAGACTACGCCCGGCGGTGGCGGTCGATGAACCGCGGGCGACCGGCGTCACGCCACAGATGTTGTGACACCGGACACCGGGGGCCGAAAAACCACGTCACACCGGTCCCGGGAGTGGTGCTAGCGTCTGCCGCAGAGCTGTGACGGAGCCGAGTAGTGCCCCGACCCGCCAGTGCAGAGAGCCGCCGGATGCTGGAAGGCGGTCTGGCGCCGGGGCGCGAAGACCCTCCTGAGCTGCGGGAAGAACGGCGTTCGCGCCCAGTAGAGCCCGCCCGGCCGGCCCCGGTGAAAAGGCGACGAACGAGGCCCCCGCCCGCGGGGGCGAAGGTGTGGTGGCACCGCGAGGTTCCCGCTCGCCCACACCTCCCTGGGATCGCGTTGCGATCAATCGAGGAGGTACCACCGTGCAACGCATCCTTTCCACCCAGCTCCCCGCCCACGTCGGGCGGACCGTCCGGATCGCCGGCTGGGTGCACCGCCGCCGGCTGCTCAAGTCGGTGGCCTTCCTGATCGTGCGGGACGCCGCCGGCCTGAGCCAGGTCGTGGTCACCGACCCGGCCGTCCGCGCCGCGCTGGAGAAGCTCACCGAGGAGACGGTCGTCGAGGTCACCGCCACGGTGGTCGCGAACCCGACGGCGCCCGCCGGGGTCGAGCTGACCGACCCGACGGTACGACCACTCGGCCCGGCCGCCGTGCCGCCGCCGTTCGACCTGTACCGGCCGACGCTGACCGCGACCCTGCCCACCCAGCTCGACCACGCGCCCACCGCGCTGCGGCACCCGACCCGCTCGGCGGCGCTGCGGATCTCGGCGGCGGCGGTGGCCGGGTTCCGGGCCACCCTCGACGCGCGTGACTTCGTGGAGATCCACACCCCGAAGGTGGTCGGCTCGTCCACCGAGAGCGGGGCCAACGTCTTCGCGCTGGACTGGTTCGGCCGGCCCGCGTACCTGGCGCAGTCGCCGCAGTTCTACAAGCAGCTGATGGTGGGCGTCTTCGAGCGGGTCTACGAGGTCGGTCCGGTGTTCCGGGCCGAGCCGCACGACACCGTCCGGCACCTGGCCCAGTACACCTCGCTCGACGTGGAGCTGGGCTTCGTCGCCGACCACCGGGACGTGATGGCCGTGCTGCGCGCCACCCTCGCCGGGATGCTGGCCGGCGTGGCGGACCGGGCCGGCGCGGCGGTGGCGACCCTCGGCATCGGGCTGCCCGAGGTACCGGCCGAGATCCCCGCGGTGCACTTCACCGAGGCGCTGCGGATCGCCGGCGCGCCGGCCGACGAGCCGGACCTCGCCCCCGCCCACGAGCGGGCGCTGGGGGAGTGGGCGCGGGCCGAGCACGGCTCGGACTTCCTCTTCGTCACCGGGTACCCGATGGCGAAGCGGCCCTTCTACACCCACCCGGACCCGCGGCGGCCGGCGTACTCCAACGGCTTCGACCTGCTCTTCCGCGGGATGGAGCTGGTGACCGGCGGGCAGCGGCTGCACCGGTACGAGGACTACCTGGCGGCGTTGGCCGCGCGCGGGGAGCCAATCGAGCCGTACGCCGGCTACGTCGACGCGTTCCGGCACGGCATGCCCCCGCACGGCGGCTTCGCCATCGGCCTGGAACGCTTCGTCGCCCGGCTGACCGGCGCCGCCAACGTCCGCGAGGTCACCGCCTTCCCCCGCGACCTGCACCGCCTGACCCCCTGACGGGTCCCCGCCCCGGCCCGGTCGGTACCGGGCCGGGACGGCTCAGGTGTGCGGGCGGAGTCTGGCGCGCAGGGCGCGGCGGGCCAGCGGTCCGAGGTCCTCGACGACCTCGATGAGGACGGCGAGGCGTTCCAGGGCGTCGAACGCGTCGTGGGCACCGGCCGAGTCGACGCCCTCGAAGAGTTCCAGCCCGATGAAGGCGGCGGAGATGGCGCGGGCCAGCCCGGCCGGGTCGGCGACCGGGGCGACCGGCGAGTCGCGCAGCAGCCGGCGCAGCACCGTCTCGATCTCGGCCGTCCAGAGCCCGAGCGCGGCGGCCGTCGACTCCGCGAGCGTCGCGTCGGTCTGCGCCCCGGCCAGCAGCTGGGCCAGCACGGCCACGTTGCCCGCGGAGCGTTCCTGCTCGTGCAGGGCGCGCCCCAGGTCGAGCAGCTCGCGCAGCGACCCGACCTCGGCGAACCGGTCCCGGTAGACCGCCACCCGGGCCGCCGTCGCGCTGCGGCACGCCTCGGCGAGCAGCGCGTCGACGGTGCCGAAGTGGTAGAAGACCAGGGCCTGGTTGACCCCGGCGGCCGCCGCGATCGTGCGGGCCGAGGCGCCGGCGATGCCGTGGGACCGGATCGCCGCGAGCGCCCCGTCGATCAGCTTCTGCCGGGTGGCGGCCATGGTGATCCTCTCCGTCAGTCCCGGGGATTCTCCCGCAGCGGCCGCACGGCGGCGGGCACCGGTGCCCCGTCCGGCGGCATGTAGTCGACGGTGAAGCTGCCCGTGTACCCGAACAGCGGCCCGAAGCGGCGGTTGGTGACCCGTACCTCGATGTGGAACCGCCCGGTCCGGTCGTCGTACCACTCGCGCAGGTGGGCCTCGCCGCTGAGCGCCGGCGGGCAGGGCAGCCCGCCGCGGAAGCGCTGGGCGCCGCTGCGGATCGTCAGCGCCCCGGCGGCGTCGACGCCGAGGTGCAGGTCGACCGCGAGGTGCTGGTGGGTGCCCAGGTAGTCCACCAGGACGCCGCGCCGGGGGCTCCACACCATCGTGGCGTCGAACCGGCGGCGGCGGTGTGCGGCGACCTCGAAGGTACGCACGAAGGTCAGCGTCGGGCGGCGGTACGAGTCGGTGTAGGCGTAGTTCTCGATGGTGAACGGCACGCCGGTGCCGGTCTCCGGGAACAGCACGTGCCGCAGGGTGCCCAGCCGCAGGAACGGCGCGGTGAAGGCGCGGCCGCGCCAGACCCGGTCCATCACGCCGGTGCCCACACAGCCCAGGTCGGTACGGCCGTCGACGCCGAAGCGCCGCCGCAGTCGGGGGTGCAGCCGGTCGAAGTCGGCGCCCAGGGCGTGCTGGAAGACGGAGGTCACAGCTGCTCCAGCAGCGACGGCGGCCGGGCGGCGAGGCGGTCAGCCGGCCGGCGTCGGCACCGGCGGGCGGCCGGGGTGTGCGGGTGGGGCGGCACCGCCAGTGCGACCGCCGCCGTGGCGAGCACCGTGCCGGCGAGGCCCGTGCCCCCCGCGCCCAGCCGGGCGGCCAGCGCGCCGACGCAGGCCACCGCGAGCGCCCGCAGGGCCACCTCCCGCCACGCCTGCCGCCGGGCGCGCTCGGGCGGCACGCCCCGTTCCAGCCAGAGCCGCAGCCGGTCGAACGACCACGCGGTCGCCCAGCCGAACAGCGGCCGGAAGGCGAGGTCGGCCAGCCGGCCGGCGAGTCCCCAGCGCGGGTCGTACGTGTAGCCGGTCAGGAACCGCACGCCGTCCGGCCCGGGCAGGTAGCGCCAGTACCCGGACCCGGTGGCGATCAGCGAACGCGGGTCGTCGGAGCCGAAGCGCAACGCCGACGTGCGGGTGCCGTCCGGGCGGTGCTGCTCACCGGCGTGCGTGCCGTGGCCGGCGATCCGCACGCCGGGCAGCACGGTGGTGGCGTACCGGAACCGGGCGGGGGTGCTGCCCGGCACCGGGTCGATCCGACCGAACCGCGCGTCCCAGCGGCGGTGCGTCGCCGGATCCTGGGTCGCCTGCCAGAGCCGTTCCACCGGCGCGTCGATCAGTGTCTCCACGTAGATGCCCCGCACGTCAGCCTCCCTCCCTGTTGAGCGGTCGCTCAACGAACGGTAGCGGTGGTTGAGCGAACGCTCAATCCCGCGCATGGGGGAGCGGGCGATCGCACCGACAATTCGCATTGTCTTGACAAGAAATATCGTCGGTGGGAGGCTGTGGACATGTTCGACATCGCAGTGATCGAGGACCCGGCGGCCGCCGAGGCGTCGCTGGACCCGGTACGCGCCCGGCTGCTCGCCGCGCTCGCCGAGCCGGCCTCGGCGACGATGCTCGCGGCCCGGGTCGGGCTGGCCCGCCAGAAGGTCAACTACCACCTTCGAGCGCTGGAGCAGCACGGCCTGATCGAGCTGGTCGAGGAACGTCGCAAGGGCAACGTGACCGAGCGGGTCATGCGCGCCACCGCGGCGTCGTACGTCATCTCGCCGGCTGCCCTCGCCGCCGTGCGCCCCGATCCGGCCCAGGCGCCCGACCGGCTCTCCGCGCGGTGGCTGCTGGCGCTCGCCGCCCGGCTCGTCCAGGACGTCGGCGCGCTGATCACCGGCGCGGACCGGGCCGGGAAGCGGGTCGCCACCTTCGCCGTGGACGCCGACGTCCGGTTCGCCTCTGCGTCCGACCGGGCCGCGTTCGCCGAGGAGTTGGCGGCCGCCGTCGCCGGCCTGGTCGGCCGGTATCACGACGAGCAGGCTCCCGGGGGCCGGCGGCACCGGGTGGTCGTCGCCCTGCACCCCAGCGTCGACCTCCCCACCGGCGCCGCCGAGGACTCCTGACGATCACCCCGCCCCGCGCCCACTGAATTTCCGCTCGCCACCCACTCCGCACACCACACAGAGAGAGGCACCACCATGGGACACCCGTTCGAACTCGGCAAGGACATCGCGCTGCCCGGCACGCCGGAGCAGGTGTGGGCGGCGATCGCGACCGGCCCGGGCATCGACTCCTGGTTCATGGGCCGCAGCGAGGTCGAGCCCCGCGAGGGCGGCCGGACCCGGTTCACCATGGCCGGTGAGGTCGCCGAGTCGACCGTGACGGCCTGGGAGCCCGGTAAGCGGTTCGCGTACCGGAGCGACCCGGGGCCGGACGGCACCTTCATGGCCATCGAGTACCTGATCGAGGGCCGCGAGCAGGGCGGCAGCGTGCTGCGGCTGGTGCAGAGCGGCGTCCTCGGGGACAACTGGGAGACCGAGTACGAGGCGATGCGGACCGGTTGGGACATGTACCTGGGGACGCTGGCGGCGTACCTGGCGCACTTCGTCGGCCGGGCCGGCACCCCGGTCGCGGCGTTCCGGCCCGGGGCGGGCGAACCGGATGAGGTCTGGGCGGCCGTGGCCGGCGCGTTCGGGCTCACCGGCCCGGTCACCGGGGGTGAGCCGGTCCGGCTCGAGCTGCCCGGGCTGCCGCCGGTCGACGGGGTGGTCGACCTCGTCGGCCTGCCGACGTACTTCGGCGTACGGACCTCGGACGCGCTCTACCGGTTCCTGCACTCCGGCACGAACCGGGGCAACGTCCTGGTGCTCGGGCACCACCTCTTCGCCGCCGAACCGGACCCGGCCCGCGCCGAGCAGGCCTGGCAGGACTGGCTGACCCGGCTGCCGATCGGCTGACCGGGGTCGGGCGGGGTCGGGCCGGGGCCGCCTCGTCCGCGTCAGCTGCCCGGGATCGGTTGTCCCGCTCGTGGGCGCCACCCGGGCGGCGGGTCCTCACCGGTCAGCCCGTCCACCGCCTCGCGGAGCAGGTCGGCGTGGTAGAGCCGGGGTACGACCCCTCGGACGGGGCGCGGCTAGGCGGGGCCGAGCAGGTCCCAGCGATTACCGGCGATGTCGCGGAAGACGGCGACCCGCCCGTACGGCTCGGTGCGCGGCGGCCGCACGAACTCGACGCCCGCGTCGACCATCCGCCGGTGCACCGCGTCGAAGTCGTCGACCTGGAGGAAGAAGCCGACCCGGCCGGCGACCTGGTCGCCGACCGCGCGCTCCTGGCGCTCTCCGTCTGCGCGGGCGAGCAGCAGGCCGGTCTGCGCCCCGGGCGGGCGGACGACGACCCAGCGCTTGGGGCGCCCGTCGGTGGTCAGCGAGGGGGAGTCCTCGACCAGGTCGAAGCCGAGCACCTCGGTGAAGAAGGCGATCGCCGGGTCGTACTCGGCGACGACGACGGTGACGAGATCGACGTGCACGCGGCTCAGCCGAGCAGGGTGGGCAGGCGACGCTCGACCACCGGGAGGACGTCGGCGACGCTGACCGGTCGGCCCAGCTCGGCGGTGAGCGAGGTGACCCCGGCGTCGGAGATGCCGCAGGGCACGATCCGGTCGAAGTACGTCAGGTCGCAGTCGCAGTTGATCGAGAAGCCGTGCAGGGTCACCCCGCGGGCCACCCGGATGCCGATGGCGGCCACCTTGCGGGCCGGACCGCGGTCGTCCTCGGGCACCCAGACGCCGCTTCGCCCCTCGACCCGGCCGGCGGCCAGCCCGAACTCGGCGCAGACGTCGATCAGCAGCTGCTCGGTGCGGCGCACGTAGGCGACCACGTCCACCGGGTCCGGCAGGCGCAGGATCGGGTAGCCGACGAGCTGGCCCGGCCCGTGCCAGGTGATCTTGCCGCCCCGGTCCACGTCGACGACCGGGGTGCCGTCCATCGGGCGGTCCCACGGCTCGGTGCGCTTGCCGGCGGTGTAGACGCTCGGGTGCTCCAGCAGCAGCACGGTGTCGCCGCGCTCACCCGCCACCACCGACTCGTGGAGGCGGCGCTGTTCGTCCCAGGCGGCCTGGTAGTCGAGCAGGCCGGCGCGGACGGCCGTCAGGCCGGAAGTCGTCGCGGTCACCGCTCAAGCCTAGACCCGCACCCGGGGCTCACCGGGGGTGAGCCTCGTCGCGTCGGGCGGCGGGAACCTCCCAGAGCCAGACGTCGTCGACCCGCCGCGGGGGACCGAGCAGGGCCGTCGCGGTACGGCGCAGGGCGTCCTCGTCGAGGTCGTACTTGGCCCCGTGCACCTCGTCCGGCAGCACCACCGCCTCGACGCCCCAGTACCGCAGGTCGGCCAGGCAGAGCTGGATGCTGCCCTCGGTGACGATCGGCACCAGGCCGGTGCGGCCGGCCTGGTCCATCAGCGTGTCGAAGGTGCGCGGCGGCGGGCCGATCCGGCCCCGGCCGTCCGGGCCGCCGGGGCCGAGGAAGAAGCCGGCCGGGATGCGGAACTCGCCCTGCCGGTGTGCCAGCGCGTACGCCTGCCAGCGCTGCCCGTCCGGCGTCACGTCCAGGGTCAGCGGCAGCGGGGTGAGCACCCCGCCGGGCGAGACGTGCTGTCGCCAGGTTCCGGCCGTGATGAACTCCGGCACCGGCGGCCGGGCGCTGGTCGCCAGCGGCGTGGGCAGCAGCGGCACCAGCGCGACCGCGAAGCCGGCAGCCCACGCCGTCGCCACGCGCCGTCGCCGGGGCGGGTCGGCCCGGAGCTGGTCGACGGTGTACGCCAGCAGCAGGCCGATCACCGGCGCGACCACCAGCGCCAGCCGGGACGGCAGCGCGGCGTTGACCACCGGCAGCCCGTCCAGCAGGCCGAACGGCAGCAGCTGGTCGGTGCGCCGCCCGGCCCACTTCGCCAGCGACCCCCAGGAGAGCACCGAGAAGAGCGCGGCGGTGGCGCCCAGCGCGGCCAGCGTGGCCCGGCGGCGCGGGTCGGCCCGCCGCCACAGCGCCACGAAGCAGGCGACGGCGAGCAGCAGCAGCGGCAGTCCGAAGAAGGAGTTCTCCTCGGTCGGGTTGGGTGCCAGGTCGGTGCCCAGGCCCGCCGCGCCGGCCAGCGACCGTTGCGGGTACGCCCCGAACGCGGCGATGTCCTCGGAGTGGATCACGGCGTCGAAACCGGTGCCGTGGAAGCGCTGCGGGCCGGCGAAGTGCAGCCAGAGCGGGTACGCCAGCAGCGCCCCGGCCACCAGGGCGGTCACGCCGAGCCCGCGCAGGAAGGTGGGCAGCGCCGCGCGCGCCTCGGCCCGCCGGGCCGGGTGCAGCGCCCAGACGGCGAGGAAGACGGCGAGCGCCAGCGCGGTGAAGAAGAGCCCCTCGGCGGCGATCGAGAAGGCGACCGCGACCAGCACGCCGAGCACGATCCCGCCGCGCAGCCAGCGCCCGGGCCGGCGCAGCGCGAACACCCCCCAGGTCAGCAGCGGCACCAGCCAGCCGGCGGTCCAGTTCAGGTGCGCGTTGGCGTGCGCGACCATGCCGGGGGAGTAGGCGATGAACAGCGCCCCGACGCCGGCGGCCAGCCGGCTGCGGACCAGGTGCCGGGAGAGCAGCCAGTACCAGGCCAGCGCGGTGGCGACCAGGTTGAGGGTGAGGATCACCAGGAACGTCGCCGGGGGCCCGATCAGGTACGTCAGCGGGGCGAAGACCGCCGCGTAGACGGTGATCGACGTGTTGACCGCGAGGTTCACCCCGTCCGGGACGTTGACCAGGTGGGTGAAGAACGGGTTCTCCCCGTGGGTCAGCGCGTGCCCGCCGAAGGCGAGCAGCCACTCGAAGAGCGCCTGGTCGCTGGAGTTGACCGTGATCGCCCGGCTGTTCGGGTCGCGCCAGAGGCCGCTGGTCACCCAGACGGCCAGCACCACGGCGGCCAGCACCACGCTCAGATCGGCCCGGCGATCCTGGCCGGTGGCGGGTGCGGCGGCGGGCGGCTGGTCGGCGGCCAGGGTCGGGGAGGTCGGCACGGAGCGGACGTTACCAACCGGATCTGGCGGCACCGCTCAGACACGAAAGCCGGTCGGCCGCGGAATCTTGATTCCTTGTTGGAAATGACTTCCAATTGCAGGAGTCGCGCCATCGCGCAGATCGCGCGTCAGTGCGCAGATCGGAGGAGCACCATGTCTCTCGACGTACCCACCGCCCTGTTGGAGCGGGCCGAGGCCGGCCGGGTGGACGACGAGGAGTTCGTCGACTGTGTCCGGCGGTCCCTGCCGTACGCCTGGTCGGTGGTCGCCGACGTCGCCGCGCGCGCGGCCGGCGGCGGCCGGATGGCCGAGCACGCCGTGCCGCCGCCGTCGGAGGCCGAGCGCGGGCAGTTGCTGCGCGCGCTGGCCAGCGACGCCATCCGGGGCGGGCTGGAGCGGCACTTCAACGTGACGCTGGCCTTCCAGAACTGTCACCGGGTGGCGGCCTTCCCGCCGGCGCTGGTCGGCGGCGACGCCCACCGGCAGTTCGTCTCGCCGCTGGCGCAGATCCGTAACCAGAGCCCGGAGCTGCGCAACTGCTGAGGGGTCGGGTCGGGGGTCCGGGCTGCCGGCCCCCCGACCGCCACATCGGCGACGACGAATGTGTGAGCGGCGACCATGTCGCTGGTCTGAAACACGGACGTAACGTCTCGGCAACTCGGGGGTGACCCAGTTCACACGCCGCAACGGGAGGTCGCCGTGCACCGTTCCCCATCCGTCCTCGCCCGGCTCGCCGGGGCGCTGGCCGGGGCCGTCGTCGCTGCGGCCGCCCTGGTCGCGGTCGCCGTGCCCACCCAGGCCGCCACGCTGACCCAGGTCACCGGCTTCGGCTCGAACCCGGGCAACCTCGCCATGTACGCCTACCGCCCGGACGGGCTGCCGGCCAACGCGCCGGCCGTGGTGCTGCTGCACGGCTGCACCCAGAACGCCGCCGGCTACTTCGCCAACTCCGGCTGGCAGAAGTACGCCGACCAGTGGAAGTTCGCCCTGATCGTGCCCCAGCAGTCCAGCGCCAACCAGCCGCTGAGCTGCTTCAACTGGTTCGTCGAGGGGGACATCAGCCGGGGCCAGGGCGAGGCGTTGTCGATCAAGCAGATGGTCGACCACGCCAGGACCAACTACGGCCTCGACGGCCACCGGATCTTCGTCAGCGGGCTGTCCGCCGGCGGGGCGATGACCTCGGTCATGCTCGCCACCTACCCGGACGTATTCGCCGCCGGCTCGGTCATCGCCGGGCTGCCGTACCGCTGCTCGCCGCCGGCGTCGACCAACACCTGCCAGTACACCGGGGTGGACAAGAGCCCGGCGGCCTGGGGCGACCTGGTCCGCAACGCCTACTCCGGCTACACCGGCCGCCGCCCCCGGGTCGCCATCTGGCACGGCACCTCGGACACCACGGTGGTGCCGATGAACGCCACCGAATCCCGCGACCAGTGGACCAACGTGCTCGGTGTGTCACAGACCCCGACCAGCACCGCGTCGCTGACCGGCGGCACCAGCCTGGAGGTGTACGGCAACGACGCCATCCGGCTCTACCGGGTCTCCGGCATGGGCCACGGCACGCCGGTCGACCCCGGCTCGGCCGCCGACCAGTGCGGCACCGCGACCTCGTACTTCCTGGACACCATCTGCTCGACCTACCGGGACGCCCTCTTCTTCGGCCTCGGCGGCGGCGTCACCCCCACCCCCACCCCCACCGCCACGGCCTCCCCGACCCCGACCACCGCCCCCACCTGCGTCACCGCCAGCAACTACGCCCACGTGACCGCCGGCCGCGCCTACCAGTCCGGCGGCTACGCCTACGCCTCAGGCAGCAACCAGCGAATGGGCCTCTACAACACCTTCAACACCAGCACCCTCAAGCAGACCGCCCCCTCCTACTGGATCATCGGCTGCTGACCCCCCGTCCCACCCCGTCGATCATGAAGTTGTCGCCCCGCGCCCCGGGGCGGCGTCAAGTGGTGAGTGCAATCGTCAGGGCGCGATGAGTTGAGCCAGGCGCTGGGTTGGGGTTGCCCAGCTCAGCGTCTGGCGGGGGCGGGTGTTCAGTTCGTGGGCGACTTCGTCGAGG
>NZ_JAGPYL010000153.1:0-13699 GCF_018070095.1 Micromonospora sp. U56 | reverse complement strand
ACCACAAGGTGAAGCAGATCCTGCAGGACCGAACCGATCGCCACCGGACCAGACTGCCGGTCCAGGACTCCAGCCCAGCCACCGCTGGCCGGAGAGCGAATTATCCGAACGGCTCAGCTACGAGCAATGAGTAGGAAGCAGGTGAGTCCGATCCGCCAGAACGGCGCTCCCCTCCGAGTCCCCGTCGCACCGCTAGGCGACGGCCGGGAGCGCCGACGAGCGTTCCCGAAAGGCATCCCATGGCACCGACCGCGTTCCACGTCGACCGTCCCGCCCTCGTCTCGCGGCTGCGCGCCGCCGGCTGCGTCTACGCCGAGGACGAGGCGGAACTGCTCCTCACCGCCGCCGGCTCCGCCGAGACGCTGACCGCGCTCGCCGACCGCCGGGTCGCCGGCGTTCCCCTGGAACACCTGCTCGGCTGGGCCGAGTTCTGCGGGCTGCGGGTCGCCGTCGACCCCGGCGTCTTCGTGCCGCGGGGCCGTACCGCCCTGCTGGTGCAGGCCGCGGCCGCGGTCGCCGGGCCGGCGCCGGCGGTGGTCGACCTCTGCTGCGGCTCCGGCGGCACCACGCTCGCCCTCGCCGGGCGCCTCGCCCCGCGCTGGCTCGTCGCCGTCGACGTGGACCCGGCCGCGGTGGCCTGCGCCCGGCGCAACCTCGCCGGCCGCGACGTGCCGGTGCTGACCGGCGACCTGTACGACCCGCTCCCGCCGGCCTGGCGGGGGCGCCTCGACCTGGTGGTGGCCAACGCCCCGTACGTGCCGACGGAGGCGGTGGCGCTGCTGCCGGCCGAGGCGCGGCTGCACGAGGCGCCGGTGGCGCTGGACGGCGGGGCGGACGGGCTGGCCGTGCTGCGCCGGGTGGCCGCCGGGGCGGTGGACTGGCTGGCGCCCGGTGGCCACCTGGTGGTGGAGGTCAGCGAGACCCAGGCGGACGCCCTCTGCGCGGCGATGAGCGCGCTGGGGCTGGTGCCGACGGTGGTGCGGGAGCCGGAGTGGGACGCCACCGCGGTCACCGCCCGCCGGCCGGACTGACCGCCCGGCCGCCGGATCGGCGGGCGTGCTGGCCGTTCGCGGCATGGCGGGGGCGAAAGACGGGAACTAGCCTCGTTCCAAGGTCGGGCGGGAGGCGGTGGCAGCGTGGACGTGCCGGTGGTGGTCGGTCTGGACAACGGTGGCACGAGCGACAACGCCACCGTGCTCACCCTGGACGGCCGGTTCCTGGTCGACGGGCTGCTGGAGATCCCCAGCGAGGTCCAGGCCGGCCCGGAGGCGGCGATCGAGGCGCTGGCCCGCGCGCTGGACGGCGTCCTGGCGCACACCGGCGTGCCCCGCGAGCTGGTGCGGGCGGTCGGGCTGGACACGCCCGGACCGGCCAGCGCGACCGGCGTCATCTCCTCGCGGGGGTCGACCAACTTCGCCCAGCCGGCCTGGCACGGGTACGACGTGCGCGGCGCGCTGGAGCGGCGGCTCGGCCTGCCGGTGGTCTACCACAACGACGGCAACGCGGCCGCCCTCTACGCCCACCACGTCCACTTCGGAGCGGAGGCGATGGTCCGATCCTCGGTGTCGGCGATCGTCGGCACCGGGCTCGGCGGCGGTGTGGTGGAGAACGGTCGGGTGGTCACCGGCGCGGCCGGGATGGCCGGCGAGTTCGGGCACGTGCACATCCCGCTGACCGGGCTGCTCGCTCCCGGCCAGCCGGAGCCGACCTGCGCCTGCGGCTTCGTCGGGGACGCCGAGAGCATCGCCTCGCTGACCGGGATCCGGCGCAGCCTGCTGCCGTTCTGGTTGGGGCGCCACCCCGACCACCCGCTCGCCGCCGAGCCGGCCGATCGGGCCGCCAAGCTGCTGCGGGGGTACGCCGAGCGCGGCGACGAACTGGCCCGGGAGGTCTTCGCCCAGCAGGCGGCGGCGCTCGGTCGGCTGTTCACCATCGCGGCCAACTTCACCGACCCGCACGCGTACTTCGTGGGGGGTGGGGTGGTGGAGGCGGCGCCGGAGTTCCGGGAGTGGTTCCTGGCCACCGTGCGGGAGAACACCGTGCTCCGCGCCGAGCAGGCGGCGGTGGCCACCTTCGCCCTGGTGCCCGACCGCGACATGGCCGGCGCGCGCGGCGTCGCCATCGCCGCGTTGGAGGCGCTGCGCGCCGCTCCCGCCCCCCAGCCCACCCTGGCGGCCTGACCCGCCCGGGCGGCCCACCGGGTTGACCACTCCAGTTCGCGTCCCGGATCGGGCCGTCCGGGACGCGAACTCCGTGACCGACCCGATGGGTGGGGTCGCAGTCAGGGGCGGGGTGGGGCGGTGGCGAAGGCGGCCCAGGCGGCCGGGGGGAACAGCAGCAGCGGGCCAGCCGGGTCCTTCGAGTCGCGGACCGCCACCAGCTCCGGCACGGTCGCCAGCTCCACGCAGGCGCCCTGGTCCCCGCTGTATGTGCTCTTGCGCCAGCTGGCCGTCGCCAGCGCCGCGCTGATCGTCGGTGTCATGGTCCTACCGTCCCTTCAACAGTTGCAGGAGCTGGTCGCGGCTGTCCGTCGGGCTGAGCGCGACGGTCCGCAGGTGTTCCATGATCTTGGTGCAGGTACGCAGGTCGCCCGGCCGGTCGAGGACCATCTGCCCGGCGACCGTCTCCACCGAGGCGATGATCGGGTCCTCGGGGTCGGCGAACTCCAGGATGTGCAGCGAGCCGCGGGTGCCCCGGTGGTAGCCCGCCGCCAGCGGGATGACCTGCACCGTGACGTTGGGCAGCTCGGCCACCTTGAGCAGGTGGTGCAGCTGCCGCTCCATCACCGAGCGGTCACCGACCGGGCGCAGCAGCGCGCCCTCGTCGATGATCGCGTCGAAGATGGGCGGGTCGTCGGCGGTGATCCGCTGCTGCCGGTCCAGCCGTAGCTGCACCCGCTGCTCGACCTGGTCGTCGCCGAGGGTGTGCGGCCCGCCGCGCATCACGCCCCGGATGTAGTCCGCGGTCTGCAACAGGCCGGGCACCACCGAAGGCTCGAAGTTGGCGATGCCGGTCGCCTCCGCCTCCAGGGCGATGAAGTCGATGGTGCGTTTGTCCAGCAGGTGCGAGTACGGCACCCACCAGCCGGGCTTACGGGTGTCCTTGGCCAGTTGCACCGCCGCCGCGATGTCGTCCGACCCGACGCCGTAGAGGCTGAGCAGCGCGCGCACGGTGGCCGGGCTGACCAGTGTCTGGGCGTTCTCGTAGCGGGACAGGGTGCTGCGGGTGCTGTTGATCTCGTCGGCGGCGGCCTCGAGGGTCAGGCCGGCGGCCTCGCGGTGGGTGCGCAGGGCGATGCCCAGCCGGCGGGCCCGGGCGGTCTTCGGAGCCATACGTCGATGGTGACATATGTCCACGGGAACGTGTGCATGAGAGAACGTCGATGAGAGTTGCATTCACGCGTGTCCACCTGTCAATCTGTGATGGCGTCCTCACCAACGGTTGTCGTGGCGACGGCGGTGGTGAGCGACCGGAGGGGATGGGGCGCGTGGCGATCGGGTTTACTCCCCCGTACCCGATCGCCACGTGCCACCCGCGACCGTCCACCGGGAGGACTTCGCCGATGACCGTGACCGGACACCGGGGCGAGCGGCGATGACCCGCTTCCTCGTGGTGCTCACCGACGTCCGCCCCGTGGAGGGCGAGATCCGGGACGAGCGACGGGCCCCCGAGCGGCGCCGGCAGGTGGTCGGCGCGAGTAGCCGGGAGGCCGCCGACCGGATAGCCGGGGCGTTCATGGCGCTGGGCATGGTGCGCGCCGGACGGCAGCGGGTGAAGGTGATCGCCGTCGGCCGCCGGCACGGCGTCGTCACCGTCGGAGGCGACTGAGTCGACTACGCACCGTATCGGTTCGGGTGACCGTTTGCGAGGGAGGTACGCGTCCTCCCGGGTATCACCATCGGCGCGCCGCCACCCACAGTAAGGTCGACCGGGTGAGCGCCGCTGGCGGCTCCGCAGTCGCGTACCGAGAGGTGACCCAGTGACCACCCCAGGCAAGACCCGCGTGGCGATCGTCTTCGGCGGCCGCAGCCCCGAGCACGGCATCTCCTGCGTCAGCGCCGGCAGTGTGCTCGGCGCGCTGGACCCCGACGAGTTCGAGGTGGTGCCGGTCGGCATCACCCGCCAGGGGCAGTGGGTGCTGGCCAGCGGTGACCCGACCCGGCTCGCCATCAGCGACCGCAAGCTGCCGGAGATCACCGCCGGCTCCGGTGCCGAGGTGGTGCTCCGCGCCGACCCGACCGCGGGTGGCCTGCTGGTGCTCGACCCGACCGAGGGGCCCCGGGCGCTCGCCGACGTGGACGTGGTCTTCCCGGTGCTGCACGGCGCGTACGGCGAGGACGGCACCATCCAGGGCATGCTGGAGATGGCCGACATCCCGTACGTCGGGGCGAACGTCTTCGCCTCCGCCGCCGCCATGGACAAGGAGTTCACCAAGAAGCTCTGCGCCGCCGAGGGCATCCCGGTCGGCCCGTACGCGGTGCTGCGCAACGGGATGACCCTCAGCGAGCAGGACAAGCAGCGCCTCGGCCTGCCGGTCTTCGTCAAGCCGTCCCGGGCCGGCTCGTCGTTCGGCATCACCAAGGTCGACGACTGGGCGCAGCTCGACGCGGCGGTCGCCACCGCCCGCGAGATCGACACCAAGGTGCTGGTCGAGGGCGCAATTGTCGGCCGGGAGATCGAGTGCGGGGTGCTGGAGGGCGAGGCCGGCGGCGCGCCCGAGGCCTCCGTGCTGGCCGAGGTGCGGGTGGTCTCCGGCCACGACTGGTACGACTTCGAGGCCAAGTACATCGACGACGCCTGCGAGTACGACATCCCCGCCGGGCTGCCGGACGAGGTGACCCGGCAGGTGCGCGAGTACGCCACCCGGGCCTTCACCGCGCTGGACTGCTCCGGCCTGGCCCGGGTCGACTTCTTCGTCACCCCGGAGCTGGACGTCTACCTCAACGAGATCAACACGATGCCGGGCTTCACCCCGACGTCGATGTTCCCCCGGATGTGGGCGGCCTCCGGCCTGGAGTACCCCAAGCTGGTCAACCGCCTCATCCGCACCGCTCTGCACCGCAACGCCGGCCCCCGCTGACCCGCGCCCACCCCGCTCGAGATCCGCCCACTTTCACGGAAAGAGTGGCCATCCGCGCCCGAATGGCCACTCTTTCTCAGAAAGTGCACCCGAGTGGGGGCGTGGGGCGAGGGGTCAGGCGGTGCAGCCGGCGGGGGTGTCGCCTGCGGAGGGGACCGAGGCGACCACGGCGTCGGCGAGCGGGGCGATCCACTGCAACGGCTGCTCGTACGCGCGGGGGACGGTCACCCGGACGGCGGTCTCCCGGTCGACGGTGGTGAGCACGGTCGCGTCGGCCTCCTCGGCCGCGTACCAGCAGACCTTGTTGATCGTCCAGACGTCGCCGGTGGCCGGGACGGCCGGCTCGGCGCCGCCGCAGGCCACGGTGAGGGCCGGGTCGCCGTACGCGGCGTTCTGCTCGGCGCCGGCGGTCACCGGCCGCTGGGTCAGGTCCCGCACCGACGGCGGCAGCTGCGACATCAGCGCCCGGCAGACGGTGGCCGGCCGGGTGGCCAGCGCCGGGGCGGCCATCTCGACCGGGGTGGTGGACTGCGGGCGGGCGGTGGTGGCGGTGGGGCTGGGCGCGGCGGCCGGGGTGTCCGGCGCCAGCTTGGCGAAGGTGAACCCGGCCACGGCCACCGTCACCGGCACCGCGACCAGGGTGGCGACCAGCGCGGCCCGGCGGGTCGACCGGTCCCAGCCCGGCTTGCGGGCGGCGGTCGGCGCGGCCGGCTCGCGGGCGGCGGTCTGCTCGGTCGGCTTGCGGCCGGCGGTCTGCTCGGTGCCGGCGGTCGGGGAGGAAGACATCTCGTCCACTTACAGCCGCACCACCGAACACGTGAGGGTGCGGGTGATGCCGGGCACCATCTGCACCTTGCTGACGATGAGTTTGCCGAGCTCGTCGACGGTGTTCGCCTCGGTGAGCACCACCACGTCGTACGGCCCGGTGACGGCGTCGACCCGTACCACGCCGGCAAGGTCCGCGATCAGCCCGGCCACGTCACGCGCCCGGCCGACCTCGGTCTGGATGAGGATGTATGCCTGTACCACGACTCGACCTCCGTCCGTCGCCGCCCGTGGGCGGCCCGAAGGGTGAAAGTACCTTACGGAGCAGGCGTGATCCCTATCGGTGGTCGAGGGGATGCAGTGAGCGAGCGCGGCGAGGGAGTGGCATGAGTGTCGGGGGTGTCGGGGA
This sequence comes from Micromonospora sp. U56, assembly GCF_018070095.1. Taxonomy (NCBI): domain Bacteria; kingdom Bacillati; phylum Actinomycetota; class Actinomycetes; order Micromonosporales; family Micromonosporaceae; genus Micromonospora; species Micromonospora sp. U56. Next base: position 7,445 of record NZ_JAGPYL010000153.1, on the reverse strand, counting down.
GTTCGGCCTGATCGACCGGGTGACCGCGCGGCTGACGTACGGATCGGGCTGCCTGCTCGGTCCGGGCGACGACGGCGCGGTGGTGGCCGCCCCGGACGCGCGGGTGGTCGCGTCGACGGACGTGCTGGTCGAGGGGCGGCACTTCCGGCGGGACTGGTCCGGCGCGCGGGACGTCGGGCAGCGGGCGGCGGCGGCCAACCTGGCCGACATCGCCGCCATGGGGGCCACCCCCACCGCGCTGCTGGTCGCCCTCTGCATGCCGGCGGACCTGGAGACGGCCTGGGCGGAGGAGTTGGCCGACGGGCTGGCCGCGGAGGCGGCCAAGGTGGGGGCCAGCGTGGTGGGCGGGGACATGTCCGCCAGCCCGACCCTGACCATCGCCGTCACCGCCCTCGGCGACCTCGGCGGCCGGGCGCCGGTGGTGCGCTCCGGGGCGCGGCCCGGGGACGTGGTGGCGGTGGCCGGGCGCAGCGGCTGGGCGGCGGCCGGGCTGACCGTGCTCTCCCGCGGGTTCCGCACGCCCCGGCTGCTGGTCGAGGCGTACCGGCGGCCGGAGGTGCCGTACGCCGCCGGCCCGCACGCGGCCCGGCTCGGTGCCACCGCCATGATCGACATCTCGGACGGGCTGCTGGCCGACCTGGGGCACGTGGCGAAGGCCAGCGGGGTCGGCCTCGACGTGCACCGGGACGCCTTCGAGGTGCCCCGGCAGATGCGCGACGCCGCGCAGGCGCTCGGCGTCGACCCGTACTCGTGGATCCTCGGCGGGGGCGACGACCACGCGCTGGCCGCGACCTTCCCGCGCTCGGTGGCCCTGCCCGACGAGTGGCGGCCGGTCGGCCGGGTGGTGGCGGGCACCGGCGTCACCGTCGACGGTGAGAAGTACGACGGTCGGGGCGGCTGGGACCACTTCCGGTAAGGGGTGGTCGTACCCTTCACCCGTGAGTGAGATCGAGATTCGCGCGCTGGCGTTCGACTCGCCGGTGGCGCGGTCGCTGATCCGCGCGGCCCTGGCCGACCTGGGCCAGCGGTACGGCGGCAGCGGCGACGAGACGCCGGTCGACGCGGCCGAGTTCGTCCCACCGCAGGGCGCCTTCCTGGTCGCGTACCTCGACGGCGAACCGGTCGGCTGCGGCGGCTGGCGCAGCCACGGCGACGACACCGCCGAGCTGAAGCGGATGTACACCGCCCCGACCGCCCGGGGCCGTGGGGTGGCCCGCGCCGTGCTGGCCGCCGTCGAGGAGTCCGCGCGTTACCACGGGCGCAAGCGGATGATCCTGGAGTGCGGCGACAAGCAGCCCGAGGCGATCGGCATGTACACCTCCGCCGGGTACGAGCGGATCCCCAACTTCGGCTTCTACGCCGACGCGCCGGGCTGCCTCTCCTTCGGCCGTACCCTCTGACCCGGCCCGGCGGGGTCGGTCTCAGCCGACGCTGATCTCCACCAGCCCCGCCGCGTGCCGGGCGGCCCGGGTCGCCTCGGCGGGGTCGTCGCCCCAGGCCAGAACCAGACCGCTGCGCCGGGCCGAGCAGACCACCTCGCCGAGGGTGTCGCCGACCGCGACGTCCACCTGCGCGCTGAGCACCCCGGGCGCCCGCAGCGCGGCGCGCACGCCTGTCACGGCGGTCACCGTGCCGGGCGGGGCGAGCAGGAACTCCACCGCTGCCGCGCCCGCCGGCCGGGCCGGCAGCGCGGGCCGTTCGCCGCGCAGCAGCCGCAGGTACGCGGGGATGAACCCGCAGTCGTACGCGACCGAGACCAGCGCGGCGATCATGTCACCGGGCAGTCGGGCGGCGCACTCCACCAGGGTCGGCACCCCGTCGGCGATGATCCACTCGCTGTGCAGCACCCCGGTGCGGAACCCGGCCGCCGCCGCCAGCCGGGTGGCGACCTCGACCAGCTCGGCCCGGGCGGCCGGGGGCAGGGCCGACGGCACGGTGTGACCGGTCTCGACCGGTCGGGGGCCCGGCAGCACCCGCTTGTCGGTGACGTTGGCGAAGCACACCTCGCCCTCGGCGACCAGCAGCTCGACGCTGTGCTCCGGGCCGACGACCAGCTGCTCGACCAGCACCTCGGTGGGCAGGCCCCGGTCGGTGGCCTCGGGCGGCTCCTCCGGCGTCGCGGTCGACGCCCAGGCCGAGGCGATCGCCGCCGGTTCGGTGAGCAGCTGCACGCCCAGGCTGCCGGAGCGCCGGGTCGGCTTCAGCACACACCGGCCGCCGAAGCGCTCCGCGAAGGCCGCCGCCCGCTCGGGCGTGCCGACGAGCTCGTACGCCGGGTTGGGCAGCCCGGCCCCGGCCGCGACCTGCCGCATCCGGTGCTTGTCGGCGAAGATCTCGGCGGCCTCCGGGCCGGCGCCGGGAAGGCCGAGCCGGTCGGCCAGGCGGGCGGCGGCCGGGACGGCGTACTCGATGCCGGGCACCACCAGCCGCGCGGCGGCCAGCCCCGGTTCCCGGGCCAGCAGCGCGTCGACGTCCAGCCCGGTCTGGTACTCGGCGGGCACCACCCGCGAGACGACGGGCAGGTCGGCCGCGAGCGCCGCGACGTCCCGGCGGTGGATGACGTCGGGCTCCTCGACCAGCACCACGGCACCGAGCGGGAGTTGCTCGTCGAGCCAGCGCAGCATGCCGAGCGCCGCGCCGATGAGGATCAGCTCGTCGCGGCCCAGGTCCAGGTCCACCGGTCGGTCCTCCGTACGGCGTCGGTGCGCCGAGGCCGGAGACCGGTCGGTCGGGCGGCGCAGGCAGACCGTAGCGGGGCGCCCGGGGCGAGTCGAGAGAGTCGTCGGGGACCGGTCACCGGTGCGGCGAACGGCCCCGGACACGACAGCACCGGCGGACCGTCACGGCCCGCCGGTGCTGGCGAATGTTCGAGCTGGAGGCGTTACCGCGTCAGGCGCGGGTGACCTTGCCGGCCTTGATGCACGAGGTGCAGACCTGCAACTTCTTGGTGTTACCGCCACCGGCCGGGGTACGCACCGACTGGATGTTCGGGTTCCAGCGGCGGTTGGTCCGCCGGTGCGAGTGGGACACGTTGTGGCCGAAGCCCGGTCCCTTGCCACAGACGTCGCACACGCTAGCCACGGGATACTCCTGGGATTGATACGTTCATGAGGTCGCCGGCAGGCGCTGCCCGGGCAACCTGGCCAGGTTACCCGATGAACGGGGGGTCCGACCAACCGCCCCGGAGGGACCGGCCGGCCGTGAGCCGGGCCACCGTCACGGCGGGCGCGGGAGACACGCCGGGGCGGGCTGTCCGGCGCGGGCGGGTGTCGGTGCGCGACAGTAGGCTTCTGGCCGTGCTGGACACCCTCGACGCCGCCGCGGTGCGCCGCTGGTGCGCGGGTGGGCTCACCGCGCTGCGGCGCCACCAGGGCGAGATCGACGAGCTCAACGTCTACCCCGTCCCCGACGGCGACACCGGCACCAACATGGTGCTCACCCTCACCTCCGCCCAGCAGGCGCTGGCGATGGACCTCGACACCCTCCCGGGCGACGGGCCCACCGCGCACGGGCACGCGCTGCGGCTGATGGCGCGCGGGGCGCTGCTCGGCGCCCGGGGCAACTCCGGGGTGATCCTGTCGCAGATCCTGCGCGGCCTGGCCGACGCGCTCGCCTCCGTCCCGGCCGTCGCCGGCCGGGAGCTGGCCGTCGCGCTGCGCGTCGCCGCCGACGCGGCCTACGCGGCCGTCGCCCGCCCGGTGGAGGGGACACTGCTGACCGTGGTCGCGGCCGCCGCGACCGCCGCCGAGCAGGCCGACAGCGACGACCTGCGAACGGTGGCCCGGGCGGCGGCGGGCGAGGCGGCCCGCGCCCTGGCCCGCACCCCGGAGCAGCTGCCCGAGCTGGCCCGGGCCGGCGTCGTCGACGCCGGCGGCCGGGGGCTCTGCCTGCTGCTCGACGCGCTGGTCGAGGTGGTCACCGGGGAGAGCCCACCCCGGCCGGCGCCGGTGACCCGGGCGGTCCGCCCGCCGCTCACCACCGTCCGCGAGGCCGGCTCCGACGAGTACGCGTACGAGGTGCAGTTCCTGCTCGACGCCGACCACGAGGCGGTGGCCGGGATGCGCGCCGAGCTGGCCGGGCTGGGCGACTCGCTGGTGGTGGTCGGCGACGGCGCCTCACCGGCGACCTCCACCACCTGGAACGTGCACGTGCACGTCAACGACGTGGGCGCCGCGGTCGAGGCGGGCGTGGTCGCCGGCCGGCCGTACCGGATCTCGGTGACCCGCTTCGCCGACCAGACCGCGCCGGCGCCCCGGCCCGGCCCGTCCGCCGACGGTCGGGCGGCCGTGGTGGTCGCGGCCGGCGCGGGCATCGCGGAGCTCTTCGCCGGCGAGGGCGCCACGGTCGTGCCGGGCAACCCGTCCGCCGGCGAGCTGCTGGACGCGATCCGCGCCACCGACGCGGCCCGCGTGGTGGTGCTCCCCAACGACCCGAACACCCAGGCCGTGGCGAGCGCCGCCGCGAAGGAGGCACACCGGCTGGGCATCAAGGTCAGCGTCGTGCCGACCCGCTCGCCGGTGCAGGCGCTGGCCGCGCTCGCGGTGCGCGACCCCCGGCGACGCTTCGAGGACGACGTGATCGCGATGGCCGAGGCCGCCGGGGCCTGCCGGTACGCCGAGGTGTGCCACGCCAGCCGCGAAGCGTTGACCGTGGCCGGCCCCTGCCGCCCGGGCGACGTGCTGGCGCTGGTCGAGGGGGAGGTGCACCTGATCGGCGCCGACCTGGTCGACACCTGCGCCGCGGTGGTCGACCGGATGCTGGGCGGCGGTGGTGAGCTGGTCACCCTGCTCACCGGCGCGGACGCCCCGGACGGTCTCGCCGACGCGGTGCGCGCGCACGTCGGCCGGCGCTGGCCGTTCGTCGAGGTGCAGGCGTACCCGGGCGGCCAGCCGCACTATCCGCTCCTGGTGGGGGTCGAATGACGTCCGAGCCGTCCACGGTGGACACGCCGCTGAAGAAGCTGGTCGGGGAGAAGACGGCCAAGGCCCTGGCCGGCCACCTCGACCTGCACACCGCCGGCGACCTGATCTACCACTTCCCCCGCCGGTACGACGAGCGCGGCGAGCACACCGACATCCGCTCCCTCGACGTGGGAGAGCAGGTCACCGTGCTGGCCCAGGTGCAGCGCACGGCGGTGCGGCCGATGCGCCAGCGCCGGGGCAACCTGCTGGAGGTCACCGTCGGCGACGACTCCGGCGGCGTGCTCACCCTGACCTTCTTCGGCAACCAGGCGTGGCGGGAGCGGGAGCTGCGCCCCGGGCGCTGGGGGCTCTTCGCCGGCAAGGTCACCGAGTTCCGGGGCAAGCGGCAGCTCAACGGCCCGGAATACCAGCTCCTCGGGGACTCGACCGACGGCGAGGCGGCGGCGAGCGAGGAGATCGAGGAGTTCGCCGGCGCGCTGATCCCGGTCTACCCGGCCGCCGCGGCCGTACCGACCTGGGTGATCGCCCGCTGCGTCCGGGTGGTGCTGGACACCTTCACCCCGCCGGAGGACCCGCTGCCGGCGACCGTGCGGGCCGGGCGCAACCTGGTCGGCATCGGCGCCGCCCTGCGCGAGATCCACCGCCCCTCCAGCAAGGAGGAGCTGTACCGGGCACGCCGCCGGCTCAAGTGGGACGAGGCGTTCGCCGTCCAGCTCACCCTGGTGCAGCTCAAGCACCGGGCGGCGTCCTGGCCGGCCCGGCCCCGCCCGCCGAAGCCCGGCGGGCTGCTCGATGCGTTCGACGCCCGGCTGCCGTACGAGCTGACCCCCGGGCAGCGCGACGTCGGCGTCGAGATCGCCGCCGACCTGGCCACCCCGCACCCCATGCACCGGCTGTTGCAGGGCGAGGTGGGTTCCGGCAAGACGGTGGTGGCGCTGCGGGCCATGCTCCAGGTGGTCGACGCCGGGGGGCAGGCGGCGCTGCTCGCGCCGACCGAGGTGCTCGCCGCGCAGCACTACCGGGACATGCTGGACCTGCTCGGTCCGCTGGCGACGGCCGGGGAGCTGGGCGCGGCCGACGACGCCACCCGGGTGGAGCTGGTCACCGGTTCGCTCGGGGCGGCGGCCCGGCGGCGGGCGCTGACCGAGGTCGCCGAGGGGCGGGCCGGCATCGTGCTCGGCACCCACGCCCTGCTGTACGAGGGGGTGGACTTCGCCGACCTGGGCCTGGTGGTCGTCGACGAGCAGCACCGGTTCGGCGTCGAGCAGCGTGACGCGCTGCGGTCCAAGGCCGACCAGCCGCCGCACGTGCTGGTGATGACCGCTACCCCGATCCCGCGCACGGTGGCGATGACGGTCTACGGCGACCTGGAGACCTCCACCCTGTCCCAGCTGCCGCAGGGCCGCTCGCCGATCGCCTCGCACGTGGTGCCGGCGGCGGAGAAACCGGCCTTCCTGGACCGGGCGTGGCGCCGGCTGCGCGAGGAGGTCGCCGCCGGCCACCAGGCGTACGTGGTGTGCCCCCGGATCGGGGATTCGAGGTCCGGGGCCGGAGCGGCCAACGCGGAGGCGCCGGACTTCGAACCAGGGCCGGCGAGTGAGGAGGAGCCGCCCCGGGAGGACGACAACGGGCGGCGGCCCCCGCTGGCCGTGACGGAGGTGGCGCCGCTGCTCGCCGAGGGGCCGCTGCACGGCCTGCGGATCGGTGTCCTGCACGGCAAGCTGCCCGCCGACGAGAAGGACGCGGTGATGCGCTCCTTCGCCGACGGCAAACTGGACGTGCTCGTCGCCACCACCGTGGTCGAGGTCGGCGTCAACGTGCCGAACGCCACCGTGATGATCGTGCTGGACGCCGACCGGTTCGGCGTCTCCCAGCTGCACCAGCTGCGCGGCCGGGTGGGTCGGGGCACCGCCCCCGGGCTCTGCCTGCTGGTGACCGAGGCGGCCGAGGGGTCCTCGGCCCGGGAACGCCTGGACGCCGTGGCCTCCACCACGGACGGTTTCAAGCTGGCCGAGCTGGACCTGGAACAGCGCCGGGAGGGCGACGTGCTCGGCGCCACCCAGTCGGGTCGCCGCTCGCACCTGCGGCTGCTGTCGCTGCTGCGCGACACCGACCTGATCCGCGACGCCCGCGCCGAGGCGATCGCCCTGGTCGAGGAGGACCCGGAGCTGGACCGGCACCCGGCGCTGGCCGCGTCGGTGGCCGCGCTGGTCGACGAGGAACGCGCCGAGTACCTGGAAAAGGGCTGACCCCCGGGGCGTAGCGCGTCCCGCGCGGCTGCGTCCCGCGCGGCGGGTTCCGCACGGCTGCGCGCCGCCCCGGCGGGGTGTGGGCCGGGTGTTGCCGAATCGTCGGGCTGTCGGTTCGTCCCGCCTTGCGAGGCACGTCACCCCCTGCGCGTCCTTTCGAGCTGATGACGTAGACGATTCACGGTGCCCTGCCCCGCACTGTCCCGCCCCGCCCCGCACGCCCTGTCCCGCCCCCCCCAGTCCCCCCCCGCCCCCCACCCCCCTGGCGGCCAGC
>NZ_JAGPYL010000152.1:0-13763 GCF_018070095.1 Micromonospora sp. U56 | reverse complement strand
GTGCACCACCCGACCGCTCGCGCCGGGCGACCGGTGCGCGGTGCGGCTGGTCGCCGTCCCGCGCGCCGCCGGGCCGATCCGGGCGTCGCTCGAGCTGACCGTGGACGGCCGGCGGCTCGCCACCCCGGTCTTCGGCACCGGCCGACCCCGGTCCGCCAGCCGGGACGACGCGCCGCCCGGCCCGTGCTACGCCGACGCCTACCAGGTCGGCGCGTCCGCGTACGGGCACGCGGGCGGGCTGCGGGCGATCTCCGTCAAGCAGTACTGGTCGCCGAGCTGCCGGGCCACGATGGCGTACGTCTGGGTGTGGAAGCAGTACCGGGACAACGCGGCCACCGGCGGCGGCACCTGGACCGTCGACCTGGGGGTACGCGCCGACCGGCCCACGACCGCACGGCAGCGCGCCGTCGGGCAGCCGTACGAGCTGTGGACGGAGCCGTACCCGTCGGCCGGGCGGTGCACCACGGCGACGGCGACGGTCACCGCCGACCGGTCGAAGGTGGCCACCACCGCGACCACCGAGCCCTGGTGCGACCGGTGACCGCCGGATACCTCGAGGTCCACGGGGTGGGCGCGGTCCGGCTGGTGCCGCTGACCACCGACGCGTTGACCATCGGCCGGGCGCCCGGCAACGAGCTGCCCATCGACAGCAAACTGGTCTCCCGGCTGCACGCCCTGGTGGAACGGTTCCCGGCCGGCTGGACGATCCGCGACCTGGGCAGCACCAACGGCACCACCGTCAACGGCACCACGGTGCGGGAGGCTCGGCTGCTGCGCGACGGCGACCGGGTGGAGATCGGCCCGGCCCGACTGCTGTTCCGCGCGCCGGCGGAACTCACCGGCACCCGGACGGTGGGCGTCGAGCCCCCGCCGGCGCCCCCGGCGCTGACCCGACGGGAGCAGGAGCTGGTCGAGGTGCTCTGCCGCCCGTACGTCGAGGGCGGCACCGCCTTCCCCGAGCCGCCCACCGTGCGGGCGCTGGCCACCGCGCTCGGCGTCAGCGAGAGCGCCGTGAAGAAGCACCTGACCAACCTGTACGACAAGTTCGGGCTGGTCACCAACGACGAGCGGCGCCGGTCCCGGCTGGCCGGCGAGGCGGTGCGCCGGGGGGCGGCGGGGCTACCCGGCTGACGTACGCGTGCCCTCCGGACCACGTCCCACGCGGCCCGGAGGGCACACCCCCCTGTTTCCTCCAGGCGTGTCGCCCCCCGCGAAGGGTCCGACGAGGTCGCCGGCGCACGCCTCCCCCGGTGCGCCGGGCGCCGGGCCGGAGGACGTGGCCGACAGCGCCCACCAGGAATCACACCAGGCCGGGCGGCCCGCCGACAGGTGTCCGAACGGGGAGGGTTTCCGCCCGGGAGCGCTACCCTGACCCGCGGTGTCGGTGATCCGGCTGCGGCGCGCCGGCGGCTGCCGTACGACGGGGGCACGACCGTCGCCGAGGAGGTACGCGATGACCCGTCAGCGGGAGACCGTCGAGGTCGATCCGGTCCTGTTCCGAGCCGTGTACGACTCGCCCGCGGCGCTGCCCGGACGGCACCGGTGGGTCACCCCGGAGCACGACGTGCGCCGGATCGAGAAGCTGCTCGGGATGCCGGCGGCCAGCATCGGGGCGCCGCTCTGGGTCAGCGGCGACGAGCCGGACTGCCCGAAGTGCGGCCGCCGGCAGACCTGGTTGGACATCATCTCCTCGGCACTGAAGGGCGTGCACGACAAGGCGATGATCGCCACCGTCATCCTCGGCGAGCGCAAGTACGTCAACACCGAGGTGCCGGACGGCATCGCCGGGGTGCACTGCCTCGACTGCCACACCCCGATCGAGGGGCTGCGCAGCTTCAAGTGCCACAACTGGGCGTACGCCTTCGAGGCGCTGGAGGCGGTGCGGGAGCGGATGGCGAACGGGGTCAGCCGGCCAGTTCCCTGACGTGGCGCAGCCCAGGCCGGCCGTCGAGCAGCACCTCGCCGACCGGCGTGAAACCGGCCCGGCGCAGCACCGTCAGCGAGCCCGCGTTGTCCAGCGTCGCCGAGGCGGTCAGCCGGACCAGCCCGTACGCGTCGCGGGCCAGGTCGCAGACCTGCCGTACGCCGGCGGTGGCCAGGCCGCGCCCGGCGGCCCGTTCGGCCACCCGGTAACCCAGGTCGGCCTCGCCGTCGGCGACGTCGACCAGGTTGAACCGGCCCAGCACCTCGCGGTCGTCGTCGACCAGGAGGTGGAAGTGGCAGCGGCCGGTCTCCTGCTCGGCGAGGAGTGCCGCGTGCCGGGCGTCGAACCCGGCGAAGTAGTCGTCGCCACGGTCCGGCACGCTGCGGGCGAAGTACGCCCGGTTCTCCCGCTCGAACTCCAGCAGCGCGGGAGCGTGGTCGGGCGTCAGGCGCTGGAGTTCGGGCACCCGCGCCACCCTAGCCGGCTGAGCGGCGGGCGGGACGCCGGCCGGCCGGGGACGGCGGCTCGGGGCCCGGGTCCGGCACCGGCGGCATGGGCAGCGTCACCGCCGTCCCACCGGTGACGGTCACCGGCTCCCCGGCGTGCCGGAGCGTGACCTCGACCTCCGGGGCGGCGTCGGGCAGCCCGTAGCGGGCCTCGTCCCGGGTGAGGGTGACCCGCAGCCGCTGCCCGCGCCAGCGCAGGCCGAAGGCAAGCCGGCCGAGCCGGGCCGGCAGCCGGGGGTCGAAGGACAGCTCGCCCCGCTGGTCGCGCAGCCCGCCGAAGCCCTCCACCACCGCCGTCCAGGCGCCGGCCAACGCGGCCAGGTGCAGCCCGTCGCTGGTCTTGTCGCCCAGGTCCGCCAGGTCGTGCAGCGCCGCCTCGGCGAACAGGTCGTACGCCAGGTCCAGGTGCCCGATCTCGGCGGCGAGCACCGCCTGGGAGGCGGCGGAGAGCGACGAGTCGCGGACGGTCCGGGCCTGGTAGTAGGCGAAGTTGCGCCGCTTCTCCTCGGCGGTGAACTCGCCGGGGCAACGCTGCATGGCCAGCACCAGGTCGGCCTGCTTCACCACCTGCTTGCGGTAGAGCTCCAGGTAGGGGAAGTGCAGCAGCAGCGGGTAATCGTCCTCGGTCAGCGCGGCGAAGTCCCACTCGGGCTGCTCCGTGAAGCCGGCCGCCTGCTGGTGCACGCCCCGCTTGCGGTCGTACGGGAGGTGGACCGCGTCGGCGGCGGCCCGCCAGCCGGCGATCTCGGCCGGGCTGACGCCAAGGTCCTCGGCTCGCCCCGGGTGCCGTTCGGCGGCGTCGGCGGCGCCGAGCAGGTTGCGCCGGGCCATCACGTTGGTGAAGAGGTTGTCGTCGACCAGGGCGGCGTACTCGTCCGGGCCGGTGACGCCGGTGATGTGGAAGCCGCCCTCGTCCGACCAGTACCCGAAGCCGTGCCAGAGCCGGGCCGTGGCGACCAGCAGCTCCAACCCGACCCCGGCCAGCAGGTCGTCGTCCCCGGTGGCCGCGACGTAGCGCAGCACCGCGTCGGCGATGTCGGCGTTCACGTGCAGGGCGGCGGTGCCGGCGGGCCAGTAGCCGGAGCACTCCCGGCCGCTGATGGTCCGCCACGGGAAGGTCGCGCCGGGCAGCCTCAGCTCGGCGGCGCGCTCCCGGGCCTCGGGCAGGTGGGCGTGCCGCCAGCGCAGCGCCGACCGGGTCACCTCCGGCGCCAGGTACGTCAGCACCGGCAGCACGTAGCCCTCGTTGTCCCAGAGGACGTGCCCGTCGTAGCCGTTGCCGGTCAGCCCCTTCGCCGGGATGGTCCGGTCGCCCTCGGTCCGGCCGGCCTGGAGCAGGTGGAAGACCGCGAACCGGATGGCCTGCTGGAGCTCGGGGTCGCCGTCGAGTTCCACGTCGGCGGTCTGCCAGTGCCCGTCGAGCGCGGCCCGCTGGTCGGCGAGGAGGGCGTCGAAGCCGTACTCCCGGGCGGCGTCGGCCTCGGCGACGACCAGGTCGGCCAGCTCGTTCGCCGCCATGCCGTCGCCCGGCGTGCACTCGTGGGCGGCGTACTTGGTGATCCGCAACCGCTGGCCAGGGCTCAGCCGGCCCTCGACGCACATGCGGAGGCGGTCGGCGGTGCAGTCGTCGGAGGTGGCGAAGCCCTCCGGTATCTCGGAATCGTGGGTGACCGCGACCGCGACCCGCTGCGCGCTGCGGTCGGTGCGGTGCACCAGCACGCCGGAGCCGCCGTCGCAGCGGTGGACCTCGGCGTTCAGCGGGTCGCGGATCACCGAGGCGGCCCGGGGGTCGTCGGGGCGCTCCGGCACCCGCTCGTTGGCCTGCACGTCCGAGCAGAGCCGGAGTTCGACCGGCGTGTCGCCCAGCGGCTCGACCTCGTAGCGGACGGCGGCGATCGGGTGCCGGGGCAGCGACACCAGCCGGGTGCTGCGGACGCGGACCCCGTGCCCGCCCGGCGAGATCCACTCGGTGTCCCGGCGCACCACGCCGGCGCGCAGGTCGAGCACCCGCTCGTGGGCCCGCAGGGTCCCGGTGCGCAGGTCCAGCGCGTTGCCGCCCACCCAGAGCCGGATCAGGGCGGCGTTGGGCGCGCTGACCACGGTGTCGCTGCGCTGCGGGAAGGCGTACCCGTCCTCCGGGTAGCTGAGTTCGCGCTGCTCGTAGAAGCCGTTGAGGTAGCTGCCCGGCATCCCGTACGGCTCGCCCTCGTCCAGCGTGCCGCGCCAGCCCACCCAGCCGTTGCTGAGCGCGAAGACCGACTCGGTCTCGCCGAGCCGGTCGCTGTCGGCCGCGGTACGCCGCACCAGCCAGTTCTCGTCACTACGCACGGAACTCCCGTTACCCGTGGTCGGCGGCCGCCCAATCCGCCCGGGGCTGTGAAGTCGCTGAGACGAAGGTCAGGGCCAAACCCTCACCATCGCACGGTGCCGGCCGCCTCCGTGATTCGTACCGTCTGCCCAAGGTAAACGGGGTATGAACATTTGGTGAGGTGAGGCATGATGCAGGGCGGCACGACGGACGTTCCCGACATCAGCGTGGAGTGGTACCGGGAGATCACCGAGGTGGCTCACGCCACCCCGACGCCGGTGCAGTGGTTCGCGGTGCACTTCACCGAGGCGGCGATCCTGCTGCTCGGAGCGCTGTTCCTGCTGGCCGCCGCGCCCCGGCTGCTGCGCGGTAGGCCGTGGGACCGGGCGGTCGCGCTGGTCGCGCCGGTCACCGTCGTCCTCGCGTACGCGTGCAGCGAGGCGCTGAAGACGGTCTTCGACGAGGCACGGCCCTGCCGGGGAGCCGCGACCGTGGTGGCCGGGCACTGCCCGCCGGTCGGCGACTGGTCCTTCCCGAGCAACCACGCCACCATCGCCGGCGCACTCGCCGCGGCAACCCTGCTGCTCTCCCGCCGGCTGGGGCTGGTCGCCGTGCCGCTGGCGCTGTTGGCCGCACTCTCCCGCGTCTTCGTCGGCGTGCACTACCCGCACGACGTGGCCGCCGGCCTGTGCCTCGGCGCCCTGGTGGCGCTGGCCGGCGCGCCGCTGATCGCCCGACCCGTCGCCGACCTGCTGGCCCGCCGCACCACCCACCCGGACAGACTCCCCGCCACCGCCGACCACCGCTGACCCGGCGACCGCGCGCCACCGGCCCGACCACGGCCGGCCGGTTGCCGGCTCGACCGGCGGGCAGCTCGACCGGCGGCGGCTCGCCCGGTTGCCGGCTCCTCCGTCCGCCAGCCCGACTTGCGGCGGCTCGGCTGGACCCTGCGGCTCGGCTGGACCGCCCGGCCACGTCGCCCATCACCTTGTCCGCCCGGGATCAAGAAGTTTGCGTCTCGGGAAAGGGCTCTCCCTGACGCAAACTTCTTGATCACCGAGGGCTGCGACGGGGGCCGGGGGCGGGGACGAGGGGGGTCAGGTGGGGAGGAGGAGGGCGGTGCAGGTGCCGAGGATCAGGAAGGGGCCGAAGGGGAGGTGGCTCGACCAGCTGACCCGGCGGGCCAGCAGCAGCGCGAGGCTGACCACCGCCGAGACGGCGAAGGTGAGCAGCAGCCCGGCGACCAGCACCGGCCAGCCGTACCAGCCGAGCAGCATGCCCACGCTCAGCGCCAGTTTCGCGTCGCCGAGGCCGAAGCCGCGCCGGCCGAGCAGCAGCGTGCTGGCGGCGAAGGCCAGCCCCAGCGCGGCCGCGGCGGTCAGGGCGCGCAGCCACGGGCCGGGTCCGGGGCCGGTCAGCGCGGCCACCGCGAGCAGCGTGGCCGTGCCCGCCGCGGCCGGCCAGGTGAGCCGGTCGGGGAGCCGGTGCACGGCCAGGTCCACCAGCGCCAGCGGCACCGCCCAGCCGAGCCACCAGGCGAGCGCGGCCCGCTCGGCGAGGGTCGCCTCGGTGAGGACCAGCACCGCCAGGGCCGCCACGGCGGCCAGTTCGACACTGCCCGGCGGCGCGCCGATCCGGGCCGCGCAGGCCGGACACCGGGCCGCCGGGCCGAGCCCCGGGCGCCCGAGCCCGACCGGCGCGCCGCAGCCGTCGCAGCCGGCCCGCGCCGGCGACCCCACCGGTACGGCGTACCGGGCGACGGCGAGCCGGAGCACCGGGGTCACGGCCAGGGCGGCGAGGACGCGTACGGAGAGTGATTTCCGGACCCGGCCCGGGTGATGGTCCACCGTCAGCGGTGGTGGTGGACAGCTTGCGTGGGCCGGGCCGTCGAATTCGCGGGAATCCCCTCTCGTGGTTTTTTCGATGAGGGGACGGATCGGGCGAGACGCATCGACAGGTGCCATATCTTCCGGCCCGACTGCCGGATCGGCGGGTGGGCCCGGCCGACCGTCGGCACCCGCGCCCCGACCGGGTGCGGCAACCCGTCCCGGCGTTCCGGACTCGCCCTCGGCCACCCCTGACCACCTCCGCTCATCACCTACCGTGTTCGAATGAATTGCCTCTGTTGCATCGGCGGACGTGAGCCTATGCTCGCCCCTTGGGTACGGCGCAACCCCCGCCAACAGCGTCGGAGGCCAACCGAGACATCAGGTTCCACCATTTCGTAGAAGATCCGCACAGGTAAATGCGACAGCGGTAAATCGAAGTCCGGACGGCATCATCCGGGCGCGCTGGCGCATGCCCGGAGGCCACCGGAGACGGGCCGCCGGGTGGCACCGAGGAGGGCACGGCGTTGCGTACACGGCATCCCCGCCGATGGACAACCTGCCTGGTCATCGCCACGGTGGTCGGGTCGACCGCCGGCTGCGGCGGCGGGTCGGAGACGGCCGCCGGGCCCGCCGCCCGCAAGGCCACCGCCGAGCCCCGGCATTCGACCGAGGAGGAACGGGCCGCGAAGCAGGCCGCGCTCGCCGCCTATTCCGGATACCTCACCGCGTCCCGGGAGGCGAGCCGCCACAGCGACCCCCGCCACCCCGCGCTCACCCGTTTCCTGGCCGATCCGCTGCTCACCCGGGTCCGGGTGGCAATCGGCCAGGCTCGGACGCACGGCGCGATCCGCACCGGCACGTTGCGCTCCGACCCGACAGTCACCTCGGTCAGCCTGGACGCCGTCCCGCCGACGGTGGAGATCCAGGACTGCCTGGACGCCACCGGTTACCGGCTGGTGTACGCCAAGGACCGGCGGGTGGTGCCCGGCTCGGGCGGTGGCCGCCACCTCGCCACCGCGACCGCCACCCGGTACCCGGACGGCCGCTGGCTGATCAGCTCCGGCGCCGCACACAAGGACCAGCCGTGCTGACCTGGGGAGGAGGGTGCGTCCCGGCCCGCGGACCCCGGGCCGGGGCGCCCCGACGGCTGCTCGCCGGGACGCTGCTGGCCCTGCTGGTCGCGCTCGCCGCGCCGGTGCCGGCGGCCGCCGAGGGGCCGGGGCCGCAGTGCCCACCCGGGCAGAACGACTGCAGCATCTGGGACGACGACCCGGGCACCCCCGGCGACCCGGGCGGCGGGGACACCGGCGGCGATCCGGGCGGCGGCACCGCCCCGAAGTGCCAGTGGAACGGCAGGCCGCTGCCCTGCTACAACGAGTTTCTCGGCTGGTTCAACAACGCCGACGGCTGCTACTACAAGCTGGCCGAGCCGCAGCCCGAGGCCCCCGAGGGCACCAGGTGGTACGTCCGCACCTGCAACGGCGGTGACCTCGGCAGCCAGACCGTGGTGCCGCTGGAGACCCCGCCACCCGGGTTCGGCACGCCGCCCGACCCGGAGGAACTGGCCCGGCGGGTCCTGGCGTCGATCTCGCTGCTGCCGCCCCGGATCGCGGTGGCGCCCCGCCGCAACACCGGCCCCGGCCTGGTCGGCCTGCCGGTCTGGATGTGGGCCAGCCCGGGCCGGAACTACTTCGGCCCGATCCACGCCTGGGACTCCGACCGCGGCCTGCGGGTGGACATCACCGCCGAGGTCGACCGGATCGTCTGGACCATGGGCGACGGCGTCAAGGTCACCTGCGCCGACGAGGGCACCCCGTACGACCCGAAGGGGCCGCGCGCCGGGAAGACCTCGCCGGACTGCGGCTACAACTCCGGCTACCCGAAGGCCGGCACCTACCCGGTCAGCGCCACCACGTACTGGTCGGTGACCTGGCGCGGCGGCGGCGAGAGCGGCGTGATCGCCCAGACCCGGACCAGCGGGACGACTCCGGTCGAGATCGACGAGCTTCAGGTGGTTACCCGATGAGCCTGGTCACCCGCAACGGCACCCCGGTCGACGCGCCGGTCGCCCCGCCGAAGGTGCTCCGCCAGCGCCGGACCCGTCCCGGCCTGCTGGGGCTGGCGGTGCTGCTGATCGCGTTGGGCGGCCTCGGCGCGGCCTTCGCGGTCACCTCGGTCCGGGCCACCGGCAGCTACCTGGCGGTCGCCCGCCCGGTCGAGGTGGGCCGGCAGCTCAGCGCCGACGACCTGGTCAGCGTGCAGGTCTCCGGCGGGGCCGGGCTCTCCCCGGTGCCGGCCGGCGAGCTCGACGAGGTGGTCGGTAAGCGGGCGGCGGTGTCGCTCACCCCCGGCACGCTGCTGACCATGGGGCAGCTCACCGACGCCCCGCTGCTCGGCGAGGGGCAGCAGCAGATCGCGCTCGGGTTGAAGCAGAGCCAGGTGCCCGCCCGCAAGCTCCATCCCGGCGACAAGGTGCTGCTGGTCAGCACCCCCGCCGACAACGACGACAGCCAGGCGCCGGGCACCCGGTTCACCGGCACGGTGATCGACACGGCCACCCCGGAGAACGACGACGTGGTGGTCTACGTGGCGCTGCCCGTCCGGGACGTGCCGGCCGTGGTGGTGCTGGCCGCCCAGGAGCGGATCGCCCTGGTGCTGGTCGAGGCGGCCTGACCATGGCGATCATCGCGCTGGTCTCGGCGAAGGGGTCGCCCGGGGTCACCACCACCGCGCTGGCCTGCGCGCTGAGCTGGCACCGGCGGCTGGTGCTGGCCGAGTGCGACCCGGCCGGCGGCACCATCCTCGCCGGCTACCTCGGCGGCGCACTGGACGGTCCCCGGGGCATCGGCGAACTGGCCGTCGGCGAACTGCGCGACGGCAACCTGGAGACCGCCTTCTGGTCGCAGCTGGTCGACCTGGACGCGCCGCGCCGGGAACGGCTGCTGCTGCCGGGCGTGGTCGACCCGGCCCAGGCGGGCAGCGTCAGCCCGCTCTGGCAGCGCTTCGCCGACTTCTTCGGCAGCCTGGAGAAGGGCCAGCCGCCGTACGACGTGATCGTCGACTGTGGGCGGCTCCAGGTGGCCGGTCCACCGTGGCCGGTGCTGCGGGCCGCGGCGGTGGTGCTGCTGGTCACCCGGGCGCAGCTGCCCGACCTCTCCGCCACCCGGTCGATGATCCGGGCGATCGAACGGGACTTCACCGAGCACCGGGTGCCCCCGGGCACGCTGCGGCTGCTGGTGGTCGGCGACGGGCACGGCAAGGGCGAGATCAGCAAGGCGCTGCGGGTACCGGTGATCGCCACCCTGCCGGCGGACCCGCGTACCGCCGAGGTGCTCAGCCTCGGCGGCACCGTACGCGCCGGGCGGCCGTTGATGCGCGCGGCCGGCGCGCTCGAGGTGCCGGTCCGGGCGCTGCTGGACCGCCGCCGGGCCCGGCTGGCCTGGCCCGCCGCCCAGGAGGTGCCGGATGTGGTGTGAGCGGCCCGGGGAGGCGCGTCATGCGGTTTGAGCCGGTCTCCCACGACCCGCGTCAGCAGCCGGCGGCGACCTCGACGATGCCGCCGCTGCCCCCGGTGAACGGCCGGCACCACCAGCCGGCGCCGCCCGTCGCGCCCCCCACGCCCACCCCGCCGCCGCCGCGACCGAGGGTGGACTTCGCGGTGGTCCGCGAGCTGCGCCGGGAACTGAGCGAACGGCTCACCCAGTGGCAGCGCGGCCGGGAGTTCGACGCCAACGCCGAAGAGGTCGAGCGGGCCCGGCTCGCGGTCGCCGTGGTCTCCGGGTACGCCGACTCGGTGCGCCGGGCCGGCACCCCGATGGCCGCCGACGAGGAGCGGATCCTGCTCGACCAGGTCACCGCCGAGCTGGTCGGGCTGGGCCGGCTCCAGACGCTGCTGGTCGACGACACCATCGAGGAGGTGCACATCCTCGGCTGCGACCAGGTGCGCATCACCCGGCACGGTGGGGGCGTCGACTGGGTCGAGCCGATCGCCGACAGCGACGACGAGCTGGTGGAGATCCTCCAGGCGGCGGCCCGCCGGGCCGGCGCGACCGAGCGGTCCCTGTCGACGTCCAAGCCGACGCTCGACCTGCAACTGCCCGACGGCAGCCGCCTCGCGGCGGTGTTCCTGGTCAGCCACCGCCCGTACGCGGTGATCCGCAAGCACAACACGCTGGACGTCAGCCTGGCAGAGATCGCCGGCTCGCGCCCGGACCTGGACGAGATGATCGACCCGCTGCTGCGCGACTTCCTGCGCGCGTCCATGCGGGCCGGGCTCAACATCATGGTCGCCGGGCTGGCCGGGGCGGGAAAGACCACGGTCATCCGGGCGCTGATGGACGAGATCCCGCCCGACGAGCCGTACGTGCTGCTGGAGGAGAGCCGGGAGCTGCTGCCGGCCCGCCGGGGTCGCAAGCACCGGGCGGTGATGAGCTTCGAGTCCCGTGAGGGGCACGGCGAGCGCGGGATGGACGGGCGACCGGCGGGCGAGGTGAGCATCGCCGACCTGATCCCGGTGTCGCTGCGGATGGGCGTGCTGCGGATCATCGTCGGCGAGGTCCGGTCCCGGGAGATCGTGCCGATGCTCCAGGCGATGACCACCAGCCGCGGATCGATGTGCACCATCCACGCCCGTACCCCGGCCGGGGTGAGCGAGCGGATCATCGAGCTGGCGCTGGCCCACGGCCGGGAGATGACGGTCGACCAGGCCCGCCGGATGGCCGGCAACGCCCTCGACCTGATCGTCTACGTGACCGTCGAGGACGAGACCGCGATCGGCGGGCGCAAGCACCGGTTCGTCTCCCACGTGGAGGAGGTGATCGGGGTCGGCGAGGGCAACCGGATCGTCACCACCAGCGTCTTCGGCCCCGGCCCCGACGGCCGGGCCGTCCCCCGGCACCTGCCGGAACGCATCCGCGACCAGTTGCTGCGGGTCGGCTACGACGCCCGGCTGCTGACCCGCTTCATCGAGGCCGGCACCGGCGCCTGGCGCCGCCCCCGGCACACCCGTCTGGGCCCAGCGGTGCGCCGGTGAGCGCGGGCATCGGCTCGGGGATGGACGGACGCGCTCCGCTGAGCGCGCACGTCGGCTCGGGCATGGACGGGCGCGGTCCGGTGAGCGCGAGGAGTGAGCCGGGGTTGCGAGCCCCGCAGTCGCGAACGGAGACGGTCCCGTGACCAACATCGAGCTGATCGCCGTCGTCTCCGGGGCGGCCTGCGCCGCCGGCCTGGTGCTGGCCGTGGTCGCGCTGGTCGGCACCCGGGCTCCCGCCCGTTCGGCGCCGGGGGCGGGGCGCGGGCTGCGCCGGCTCTGGCTGGGCTCCGGCGCGGGCCGCCGCGCGCAGCGGGCGCACCAGCTCCGGCTGGCGGTGGCGGTGGCGGCCGGCGCGCTGGCCTTCCTGCTCACCGGGCTGCCGGTGGTGGGGCTGATCGTGGTGGTGGCCGTGCCGGGAGTGCCCTGGCTGTTCTCGGTGGGCCGGGCCGAGGAGCGGGCGATCGCCCGGATCGAGGCGGTCGGCGAGTGGACCCGCCGACTGAAGGACGTCTCCGCCACCGGGCAGGGCCTCCAGCAGGCGATCATCGGCACCATCGCCACCGTCCCGGAGGAGATCCAGGAGGAGATACGGCTGCTCGCCGCCCGCCTCCAGGCCGGCTGGACGGCCCGTACCGCCCTGCTCGCCTTCGCCGACGAGATCGGCGATCCGGTCTGCGACCAGGTGGTGGCCGCGCTGATCCTGCACCTGACCGACCGGGGCGAACGCCTCGGCGACGTGCTCGGCTCGATCGCCTCGGCTGCCGCCGCCGAGGTGGGCACCCGGCGCGAGGTGGAGGCCAAGCGCACCCAGCCCCGGTTCGCGGTCCGCTTCCTCACCGGGATGACCCTGGCCGTGCTGGCGTACGGGCTGCTGAACACCGAGTACGTCCGCCCGTACGGCACCGTGTTCGGGCAGCTGGTGATGGCGGTGCTCAGCGCGGCCTTCGTCGGGCTGCTGGTCTGGGTGCGGTCGATGAGCCAGCCCCCGCCGCCGGCCCGCTTCCTCCCCGCCCCCGACCCGGAGGAGGCGATCGCGTGATCGTCAACTGGCAGCTCGCGATCGCCGTGCTCGGCGGGGCGACGGTGGGGCTGGGCCTGTTCCTGGCGGTCCGGGAGGCGTTGCCGGCCGCCCCGGCGCTCGGCCCCGCGCTGCGCCGGCTGCACCAGCCCCCGGGCACCGTCGCCCCGAGCCGGGGCCTGGACTGGTTGGGCGGATTCTCCCGCTGGCTCAGCCCGCCGCACCGGCAGCTCGCGCTGATCGACAAGACCCCCGAGCAGTACGCCCTGTCGGTGCTGGTCTCCGCCCTGATCGGGTTGGCCACCCCGACCGTGCTGGGGGCGGTGCTCCTCCTCGGCGGGGTACGCCTGCCGGTGGTCGTACCGGTGCTGGGCAGCATCGGGATGGCACTGGTCTGCGGGCTGCTCGCCCACCGCGCGGTGCTGGCGCGGGCGGACGCGGCGCGCGACGAGTTCCGCGCGGCCGTCTGCACCTACCTCGACCTGGTGGCGCTGCAACTGTCGGCGGCGCACGGCCCGGTGCAGTCGCTGGAACGGGCGGCGGCGGTCTGCGACGGCTGGGTCTTCGACCGGATCCGCGAGTCGCTACGGATCGCGCAGATGCAGATGCACTCGCCCTGGGACGAGCTCCAGGAGCTGGCCGAGCGGATCGGCATCCCCGAGCTGGGCGACGTCGGGGCGATCATGCGCTCCTCCGGCAGCGAGGGCGCGCAGGTCCACGAGACCCTGCGCAGTCGTGCCGACTCGCTGCGGGACCAGATCCGTACCGACAACCTGGCCCGCGCCGAGGGGGTGACCAGCCGGCTGGACATCCCCGGTTCGCTGCTGGTCTTCGTCCTGCTCGGTTTCATGCTCTACCCGTTCGTGGCCCGCCTGTAGGCCCCACCCCGACAAGGAGCACGTCATGCAACTGATCGCCTACCTGCACGCCACGCTGGCCGCACGGTTGGCGGAGCTGCGCCGCGAGGGCGACCGGGGCGACAGCCCGGTGCCGACCGCGGTGATCATCTTCGGCCTGGTCGCGGCGGCGATCGCGGTCACCGGTCTGGTGATGACGCGGGCCACCGACTGGATGGACAGCGTCCCCACCGCGCCGTGACCCCTCCGATGAGCTGGCCGGACGCACCCCGGCCCGGCCGGGCGGCCC
>NZ_JAGPYL010000151.1:0-13902 GCF_018070095.1 Micromonospora sp. U56 | reverse complement strand
AAGCCCTCCAGCGCCGATGGTACTGCACTCGGGAGGGTGTGGGAGAGTAGGACACCGCCGGACAACCATTCAATCAGGGCCACCCCTTTCAAGGGGTGGCCCTGATTGGTATATCCACCCCCGGAAACTGTGCCGGGCGCGAGGCGTACACGAAGAAGGGCCGCGGCGTCGCTCGACGCCACGGCCCTTTCGCGACGGCTCAGCCGCGGGTCTGGACGCCCTCGCGGATCTGACGGAACAGGCCGGCGGCGTTGTCGACGGAGCGGATGGGGAACATCGCCATCGCGGCGCTGCCGTGGTCCGCCCAGCCGCAGATCGCGAAGTCACCGCCGTCCCCGCTGGTGGTGCCGCACTTCATCACCCCGCCCAGCTTGCCGGCGGGCACCTCGCGCAGCCCGGCCACCCGGCCGGTCTCGTCGGCCATCAGCCCGAAGAGGCTGTCCAGGTCGCGTTCCGGCTGCCACAGCAGCGTCGTGCCACCGAAGAGCAGCACCGCGCGGGTCTCGTCCGCCGGATCCCGGTAGACGGTGCCGAAGCTGGCGTCCAGGTCGATGTCCGCGGCGAACCCGCTGCGCAGGTAGTCCGCCGTGCTGCGGGCCCGCTCCGAGTCGTCCCGGGTCAGCCCGGCGACCTGGTCCGGGGCACTCAGCCGGGTGTCCTTCTGCTGCGCCACCCGCCAGCCGGCGGTGCCCAGGGCGGCGGCGCCGGCCAGGCCGACGGCGAGCGCCACGGCCAGGACGATCCGCCGACGGCGGGAGGCCGGCGCCCGGCGGATCGGGTCGCTCGCCGGGTCCCGGTGGCTCAGCTGGATCGGCTCGTCGGTCAGATCGACCGGGTCAGGCCCCTCGGCGAGCTGACGCTCGGTGAGATGTGCGTCGGACATGTCCGCCACCGTACGCGAATGACAGGTGGCGCACGTCGGGTCCGCGGAAGCGCTCCGTAGACTTTCAGGGTGACCGAGAGACTGGATGCCCGACGCCCCGACGCCCCGACCCTTGCCGGCCAGTACCAGCCCGCCGAGGTAGAGCAGCGACGGTACGAGCAGTGGGTAGCCGCCGGCCACTTCCGGGCGTCGGCGCAGAGCGACAAGCCGCCCTTCACCATCGTCATCCCGCCACCCAACGTCACCGGCTCCCTGCACATGGGCCACGCGTTCGAGCACACGTTGATGGACGCCCTGAACCGGCGCAAGCGGATGCAGGGGTACGAGGCGCTGTGGCTGCCCGGCATGGACCACGCCGGCATCGCCACCCAGAACCTGGTCGAGCGGCAGCTCGCCGGCGAGGGGCTGTCCCGGCACGACCTGGGCCGGGAGAAGTTCGTCGAGCGGGTCTGGCAGTGGAAGGCCGAGTCCGGCGGGGCCATCCTCGGCCAGATGCGCCGCCTCGGTGACGCGGTCGACTGGGACCGCGAGCGTTTCACCATGGACGAGGGTCTGTCCCGGGCCGTGCAGACCATGTTCAAGAAGCTCTTCGACGACGGCCTCATCTACCGGGCCAACCGGATCATCAACTGGTGCCCGCGCTGCCTGACCGCGCTCTCCGACATCGAGGTGGAGCACACCGACGACGAGGGCGAGCTCATCTCGATCCGGTACAGCGACGAGGTGGTGGTGGCCACCACCCGGGCCGAGACGATGCTCGGTGACACCGCGGTGGCCGTGCACCCCGACGACGCCCGGTACCAGCACCTCATCGGCACCGAGGTGGCCGTGCCGCTGACCGACCGGCGGATCCCGATCGTGGCCGACGAGCACGTCGACCCGAGCTTCGGCACCGGCATGGTGAAGGTGACCCCGGCGCACGACCCCAACGACTTCGAGATCGGCCAGCGCCACGACCTGCCCGCGCTGACGATCATGGACGAGCGTGGTGTCATCACCGCCCACGGCCCGTTCCAGGGCCTGGACCGGTACGAGGCCCGCCCGGCGATCGTGGCCGCGCTGCGCGAGCAGGGCCGGATCGTCGCCGAGAAGCGGCCGTACGTGCACGCGGTGGGGCACTGTTCCCGGTGCAAGACCACCGTCGAGCCCCGGCTGTCGTTGCAGTGGTTCGTCAACACCGCCCCGCTGGCCAAGGCCGCTGGGGACGCGGTGCGCGACGGCCGGGTGAAGATCGAGCCCGCCGAGCTGGCCAAGCGCTACTTCGCCTGGGTCGACAACATGCACGACTGGTGCATCTCGCGGCAGCTCTGGTGGGGCCACCGCATCCCGGTCTGGTACGGCCCGGCCGGCGAGATCGTCTGCGTCGGCCCGGACGAGCAGCCGCCCACCGGTGCGGGCTGGCACCAGGACGAGGACGTCCTGGACACCTGGTTCTCCAGCGGCCTGTGGCCCTTCTCCACCCTGGGCTGGCCGGAGCAGACCCCGGACCTGGCGAAGTTCTACCCGACCAGCGTCCTGGTGACCGGCTACGACATCCTCTTCTTCTGGGTCGCCCGGATGATGATGTTCGGCCTGTACGCGATGGACGGCCGGCAGCCGTTCGACGTCGTCGCCCTGCACGGCATGGTCCGCGACGAGCACGGCAAGAAGATGTCCAAGTCGTTCGGCAACGTCGTCGACCCGCTGGACTGGATCGACCGGTTCGGTGCCGACGCCACCCGGTTCACCCTGGCCCGGGGCGCCAACCCCGGCCAGGACGTGCCGGTGAGCGAGGAGTGGTGCCAGGGCTCGCGGAACTTCTGCAACAAGCTCTGGAACGCCACCCGGTTCGCGCTGATGAACGGCGCGCACACCGAGGGGGAACTGCCGCCCGCAGCCGAGCTGTCGACGGTCGACCGGTGGATCCTGTCCCGGCTGGCGCACGTCACCGCCGAGGTGGACGAGCAGTTCGAGACGTACGAGTTCGCCAAGGTCTGCGACCTGCTGTACCACTTCGCCTGGGACGACGTCTGCGACTGGTACGTCGAGCTGAGCAAGCCGGTGCTCGCCGCGGGCGGGCCGGCGGCCGAGGCCACCCGACGGGTCCTCGGGCACGTGCTGGACCAGCTGCTGCGGCTGCTGCACCCGGTCATCCCGTTCGTCACCGAGGAGCTGTGGATCGCGCTCACCGGCGGCGAGACGGTGATGACGGCCGCCTGGCCGGTGGCCGACCGTACCCGGGTCGACGACGCCGCGGAGGGCGAGGTCGGCACCGTTCAGCGGGTGGTGACCGAGATCCGGCGGTTCCGCTCCGACCAGGGGCTGCGCCCGACCCAGCGGGTCGCGGCCCGGCTCGACGGCCTGGCCGTGGCCGGGATCGCGGCGCACGAGCCGCTGATCCGCTCGCTGGTCCGGCTCGACGCGCCCGCCGGCGACTTCCAGGCCAGCGCCACCCTCGCCGTGCCCGGCGAGGTCAGCGTCGAGCTGGACACCCGCGGCTCGATCGACGTGGCGGCCGAGCGGGCCCGGTTGACCAAGGACCGCGCGGCGGCCGAGAAGGAGGTCGCGCAGGCCCGGGCGAAGCTCGACAACCCGGCCTTCGTCGGCAAGGCCCCCGAACCGGTGGTCGCCAAGATCCGTGACCGGCTGGCGGTGGCCGAGGCGGACCTGACCCGGATCGACGCCGCCCTGGAGGCGCTTTCCTCGTGACCGACCGCACCGATCCCACCGAGTTCACCGACGTCGACGCCGAGCTGGCCGGGCGGGGCTTCACCCGCATGGTCTTCGAGCTGGACCGCATCGAGTCCCTGCTCGACCTGCTCGGCAGCCCGCAGCGGGCGTACCCGTCGATCCACCTGACCGGGACCAACGGCAAGACCTCCACGGCCCGGATGATCGACTCCCTGTTGCGCGCCTTCGGCCTGCACACCGGCCGCTACACCAGCCCGCACCTGGAGACGGTGCGGGAGCGGATCGCCCTGGACGGGGAGCCGGTCAGCGAGGAACGCTTCGTCGCCACGTACCGCGAGGTGAAGCCGCTGGCCGAACTGGTCGACCAGCGCTCGTCCGAGCCGCTGACCTACTTCGAAATGACCACCGCGCTGGCCTTCTCCACCTTCGCCGACGCGCCCGTCGACGTCGCGGTGGTCGAGGTGGGGCTCGGCGGGGCCGAGGACGCCACCAACGTGCTCCAGGCCGGGGTGGCCGTGCTGACCCCGATCGGGCTGGACCACACCGAGTGGCTGGGCGACACCCTGGAGGACATCGCCCTGCACAAGGCCGGGATCATCCACCCCGGCGCGACGGTGATCTGCGCCGCGCAGGACGACGAGGCGGCCCGCCCGATCCTGGAGCGCTGCGTCGAGGTCGGCGCGACCGTCGCCCGGGAGGGCACCGAGTTCGGCGTGCTGCGCCGGGCCGTGGCCGTCGGCGGGCAGGTGCTCACCATCCAGGGCCTCGGCGGCGTGTACGAGGAGGTGTTCATCCCGCTGCACGGCGCGCACCAGGCGCAGAACGCGGCGGTGGCGCTCGCCGCCGTCGAGGCGTTCCTCGGGGCCGGGACAAAGCGGCAGCTCGACGTGGAGGCCGTCCGGGAGGGCTTCGCCACCACCAGCTCGCCCGGCCGGCTGGAGAAGGTGCGTAACGCCCCGACGATCCTGCTGGACGGGGCGCACAACCCGCACGGGATGACCGCCACGGTCACGGCGTTGCAGGAGGAGTTCGCGTTCAGCAAGCTGGTCGGCGTGCTCGCCGTGCTGGCCGACAAGGACGCGGGCAGCCTGCTGGAGCTGCTGGAGCCGGTCCTCGACTCGGTGGTGGTGACCAGCAACAGCTCGCCCCGGGCGATGCCGGCCGACGAGTTGGCCGCGCTGGCCCGCGAGGTGTTCGGGCCGGATCGGGTGGAGGTCGCCGACGAGATGCCGGACGCCATCGAGGCGGCCGTCGCCGAGGCCGAGTCCGACGTGCCCGGTGAGCTGGCCGGGGTCGGGGTGCTGGTCACCGGCTCGGTGGTGACCGTGGCCGACGCCCGACGGCTGCTCAAGCGATGAGCGCGCCCGATGAGGACCGCCGCGACCCGGCCGCCGACCCGGCCGCGCCGGGGGAGCGGCGCTCCGGGCTGCGCAACCCCGACAAGGCGGTGCGTGGCCTGGGCGCCGGGACGCTGGCCCTGGAGGCGCTGGTGCTGTTGCTCGCCATCCAGCCCATCCGGGTGGTCGGCGGCGACCTGAGCGGGGCGGCCATCGCGGCGATCGTGGCGCTGGCCGTCGTCTGCGTGGTGCTGGCCGGCCGGATGGGACGGCCCTGGGCCTGGCAGGCCGGCACGGTGGTGCAGGGCCTGCTGCTGCTCTCCGGGCTGCTGCACTGGTCGCTGCTGGCGCTGGGGATCATCTTCGGGCTGGTCTGGGCGTACGCCCTGCACGTCCGCCGGGTCATCCTCGGCTGAGCCGGACGTCAGGCGTCGGCGCGCTCCCGCCACTGGGTGAGCGCGATGCCGTGCCCGTCCGGGTCGCGGAAGGCGGCCGCCCAGACCTCCAGCTTGGTGCCCCGGTTGACCACCCGGGGCGCGTAGGTGAACTTCACCCCGGAGTCCTTCAGCCGTCGGTAGGCCGCGTCGATGTCGTCCACCTCCAGGTTGACGTGCACCAGCCGGCGGCTGATCGGGGCGGCGCCGGTGACCTCGCGCAGCACCAGGCGGGTGGCGCCGGAGGCGAGCACCGCGTTGCCGGAGCCCCGGTCGATCTCGCCGAAGCCCAGCGACCGGTAGAAGTCCAGTGACCGGGACAGGTCGGTGACCAGCAGGGTCAGCCCGACCCCGCTGATCGGGGCGCCCTGGTCGACCGGGTCCGCCGCCGGGTCGTACCCGAAGATCGCCTCGTCCAGATCCTCGGGGTCGAGCTGGTCCTGCGGCTCCGGGTCGTCCAGCGGCACGTCCACCGGGTCGACCACCGGGGCGTCGAAGCGCTCGTCCGCCGGCGGGCGGGGGGACGGGGTGGTGGCCGGCCGGCGCGGCAGCCCGCCGGCCGGCGGGGGCTCGACCAGGGTGCCCTCGAGCACGACCGGACCGCCGGGGCGCTGGTGCACCACCACCGGTTCACGCTCGTCGGGCAGCACCACCGGCTCGGGACGCAGCGGGTCGGCCGGGGGCGGGTCGCGGAACTCGTCGCGCAGGTCGTCGTGGAAGTCGTCGTCGGGCGTACGGCCGGCCCACGGCGGGGCCTCCTGGACGATGAGCACCTCGTCGACCGGCTCGGCGTCGGCGTACTCGGGCGGCAGGTCGGCGGCGGCGGCGGCGTTCTCCGCGTGGGTGGGGACCTCGTCCCAGAGCACCCGGACGTGCCGCTGGTCGTCCAGGGCCACCCGGATCGGCAGCGTCTGCCCCAGCGAGGGCCACTTGGACACCGGCACCCGCGGCTCGATGATCTTCTTGGAGCGGGGCGGCAGGCCCGGCGCGTCGATCACCAGTTGCAGCTCGCAGCGGCCGAAGGCGTACTGGGTGGGTGGCTCGGAGGCGCTGTGCACGTGCCCGACGCCAATCACCCAGGTGCGCCCGCCGCCGCGGACGGTGGCCAGGGCGATCGCCAGCACCAGCAGGGCCACGCCGAGGGCCACGATCGACCAACTGGTCATGCCCAGCCCGAACAGGACCACGAACGTCGCCACGGTGCCGAGGACCGCGGCGATGAGCTTGCGTACCGGCGCGATGGTGCGGTTCCCGCCATTCGCCACAGTGGACCTCCCAGGGGTCAGGACCAGGCTAGGCGGGATGGGCGGCCGCTGGAAAGAGCAGCCGCCGCGCCGACGCCGGGACCGGGTCGCTAGGCTGACCGTACCCAGCCCGGCCGTCTTCCGCGCACAGGAGGAACCCAGCGTGTCCAGCAGCAGCCCGGATGAGCGCACGCTCGTACTGATCAAGCCTGACGCGGTCCGCCGCGGCCTGGTCGGCGAGATCATCTCCCGCTTCGAGCGCAAGGGCCTGCGGATCGACGCCATGGTGACGCGGACGATGGACGCCGCGCTGGCCGACCAGCACTACGCCGAGCACGTCGACAAGGCGTTCTACCCGCCGCTGAAGGACTTCATGACCAGCGGTCCGCTGGTCGCCCTGATCCTCTCCGGCGACCAGGTGATCGACGTGGTGCGCGGCCTGGTCGGCGCCACCGACGGCCGTCGGGCCGTCGCCGGCACCATCCGCGGCGACCTCTCCCTGTCCAACCGGGAGAACCTGGTGCACGCCTCGGACTCCACCGACAGCGCCAAGCGCGAGATCGGTCTCTGGTTCCCCGAGCTGGGCTGAACGCCGCCGGCTCCGAACCCGGACCGGGGTCGGGGCCGTCCGCTGTCTCAGGCGGGGAGCCGGGACAGCTTCGTCGGGTTGCCAACCAGGTAGAACCCGGTGATCCGCCCGTCGGCCGTGGCCACGGTCAGCGTGTAGCGGGCCCCGTCGGACCAGCGGATCAGCAGCGCCGGCTGGCCGTTCAGCTCGGCGGGCGTCGCCGTCACGGCGCGCGGCCGGGCGTAGATGCCGGCGAAGAACCGGGCGATGCGGTCCGCGCCGTGCAGCGGGTTGCGCGCCGCCCGAGCCGCGCCGCCGCCGTCGGTCCAGGCCACCGCGTCGGTCGCCACCAGCTCAGTGAGCCGGGGCAGGTCGCCGTCGCGGGCGGCGGCCAGGAACGCCTCCAGCAGCCGCCGCTGCTCGGCCCGGTCGGCGTTGAACCGCCGACGGCCCTCGGCCAGCCGGGCGACCGCCCGATGGTGCAACTGCCGGCAGTCGGCCGCCGACCGGTCCAGGATGTCGCCGATCTCGGCGTACGGCAGGGCGAACGCGGTGTGCAGCACGTAGACCGCGCGCTCCGGCGGGGTGAGCCGTTCCAGCAGGTGCAGCAGCGCCATCGACACGGAGTCCCGCAGCTCGGCGCTGTCCAGCGGGCCGAACGGGGACGGCTCGGTCGGCACCGGCTCGGGCAGCCACGGCCCGACGTACGTCTCCCGGGCGGCCTGGCGGGCGCGCAGCCGGTCCAGGGCCAGCCGGGTCACCACCCGGGACAGGTACCGGCGCGGCTCGGCCACCGACTCCCGGTCCACGTCGAGCCAGCGCAGGTACGCCTCCTGGAGCACGTCCTCCGCGTCGTGCAGGCTGCCCAGCAGCCGGTACGCCAGCCCGAGCAGCATCGGCCGGTGCGCGGTGAGCGCACCGGCCGCCTGCGCCGCTCCGCTGGTGGTCACACCTCGAGCGGCGGCTGGGTCTGGCTGGTCACGCTGATCCGGTTCCACACGTTGATTGTCGCAATCGCGATGATCAGATCGGCCAGCTCCTTCTCCGACCACACCTTGGCGGCGGCGTCCCACACCTCGTCCGGCACGCCGTGCTGGCCGAGCTGGGTGACCGCGTCGGTCAGCGCCAGCGCGGTCCGCTCCCGCTCGTCGAAGAACGGCGCCTCCCGCCAGGCGGCAACGGCGAAGAGCCGGCGGCTGTCCTCGCCCGCGGCGAGCGCGTCCCGGCTGTGCATGTCCACGCAGAACGAGCAGCCGTTGAGCATCGACGCCCGCAGCTTCACCAGTTCCAGCACGGTGTGGTCGACGTTCGCCTGGACGTACTTCTCCATCGCGAACACCGCCCGGTACGCCTCCGGCGCCACCTTTGCCATGTCGATCCGACTCATCTCGGCCTCCCTCAGCAGGTACGA
Source organism: Micromonospora sp. U56 (assembly GCF_018070095.1). NCBI lineage: Bacteria > Bacillati > Actinomycetota > Actinomycetes > Micromonosporales > Micromonosporaceae > Micromonospora > Micromonospora sp. U56. The sequence goes on along the minus strand of NZ_JAGPYL010000151.1, from coordinate 5,355 downwards.
ATTCACCCGTACGACGGAACCCGGCGGCGGCGACGTGACGGGCCTGCGCTGTGACGGTGGTCATGTCGCCGCGGGCCGGGACGGTGGGATTACTCGGGGGCGATCTTCGACGCCGATCGAGTAGGCTTGGCGACCGTAAGGCGATGACCCGGCCATCACCGGCGAGCCTCCGGAAGAACAGCCGGGTGACCGGCCCAGTAGAACCGGACGGGTCCGGCCCGTCACAGCCGGCCAACGAGCGGGCGGTCGCACCTCGACCGCCAAGCGGGGTGGTACCGCGGGCCGCTCGGGCACGCCGTCGAGGCGTACCCGGAAGGCTCGTCCTCGCAGACCACAGATGAGTGAGCTGCGCGAGGAGAGCGACCCCCGATGGCCTATCCGATGCACGACCCGACCGCCGCCGGTGTCCCGGCGAGCCCGGACCTGCCCGCGGTCGAGCGCCGGGTCCTGGAGCACTGGACGGCCGACAAGACCTTCGAGGCCAGCGTCGAGGCCCGTCCGGCCGGCACCGACGGCAAGAACGAGTACGTCTTCTACGACGGCCCGCCGTTCGCCAACGGCCTGCCGCACTACGGCCACCTGTTCACCGGATACGTCAAGGACGTGGTGCCGCGCTACCAGACCATGCGCGGCCGGCACGTCGAGCGGCGCTTCGGCTGGGACTGCCACGGCCTGCCCGCCGAGGTGGTGGCCGAGAAGCAGCTCGGCATCACCAGCAAGGCGGAGATCATCGACCTCGGCGTGGCCCGGTTCAACGAGGCCTGCCGCACCTCCGTGCTGGAGTTCACCCAGGACTGGGAGCGGTACGTCACCCGGCAGGCCCGCTGGGTCGACTTCGCCAACGACTACAAGACCCTCGACCTGGACTACATGGAAAGCGTCATGTGGGCCTTCAAGACCCTGCACGACAAGGGTCTGGTCTACGAGGGTTTCCGGGTGCTGGCGTACTGCTGGCGCTGCGAGACGCCGCTGTCGAACACCGAGACCCGGATGGACGACGTCTACCGGGACCGGCACGACCCGACCCTCTCGGTCTGGTTCGGGCTGACCCCGGACGAGTCCGCCCCCGAGCTGGTGCGTGGGCCGGTCCGGCTCGGCGTCTGGACCACCACGCCGTGGACCCTGCCGTCCAACCTGGCGCTCGCCGTCGGCCCGGACATCGAGTACGCGGTGCTGGAGCGCGACGGGGACCGCTACGTCGTGGGTGCCGCGCGGCTGGCCGCGTACGCCAAGGAGCTGGAGGGTTACGAGCAGGTCGGCACGGTGTACGGCCGGGACCTGGTCGGGCGCCGGTACGTCCCGCTCTACGACTTCCTGGTCGAGCAGGCCGGGGAGAACGCGTACCAGGTGCTCGGGGCGGACTTCGTCACCACCGAGGACGGCACCGGGATCGTCCACCTGGCCCCGGCCTTCGGCGAGGACGACCAGAACGTCTGCAACGCCGCCGGCATCCCGACCGTCGTCACCGTGGACGACCACACCCGGTTCACCGCGCTGGTGCCGCCGTACCAGGGCGAGCAGGTGTTCGACGTCAACAAGCCGGTGATCCGCGAGCTCAAGGAGCGGGGGGTGGTGCTCAAGCAGGACACCTACACCCACTCGTACCCGCACTGCTGGCGCTGCGACACCCCGCTGGTCTACAAGGCGGTGTCGTCGTGGTTCGTCGCGGTGACCAAGTTCAAGGACCGGATGGTCGAGCTCAACCAGCAGATCAACTGGACGCCGGGGCACATCAAGGACGGCTCGTTCGGCAAGTGGCTGGCCAACGCCCGCGACTGGTCGATCAGCCGGAACCGGTTCTGGGGCTCGCCGATCCCGGCGTGGAAGTCCGACGACCCGAACTACCCGCGGCTGGACGTGTACGGCTCGCTGACCGACATCGAGCGGGACTTCGGCGTACGCCTGACCGACCTGCACCGGCCGGCGGTGGACGAGCTGGTCCGCCCGAACCCGGACGACCCGACCGGGAAATCCATGATGCGCCGGGTGCCGGAGGTGCTGGACTGCTGGTTCGAGTCCGGCTCGATGCCGTTCGCCCAGGTGCACTACCCGTTCGAGAACGCGGACTGGTTCGAGCACCACTACCCGGGCGACTTCATCGTCGAGTACATCGGGCAGACCCGCGGCTGGTTCTACACGATGCACGTGCTCGCCACCGCGCTGTTCGACCGGCCGGCGTTCCGCAACTGCCTCAGCCACGGCATCCTGCTCGGCTCGGACGGGCGCAAGATGTCCAAGAGCCTGCGCAACTACCCGGACGTCTACCACGTCTTCGACGCGTACGGCTCGGACGCGATGCGCTGGATGCTGATGTCCTCGCCGGTGCTGCGCGGCGGTGACATGGCGGTCACCGAGGCGGGCATCCGGGACGCCGTCCGGCAGGTGCTGCTGCCGCTGTGGAACGTCTGGTACTTCTTCTCGCTCTACGCCAACGCCGACGGGTACACCGCGAAGCGGCGGGTGAACTCCACCCACCTGCTCGACCGGTACGTGCTGGCGAAGACGAACGAGCTGGTCGAGACGGTCGGCGCGCAGATGGAGGCGTATGACATCTCCGGCGCCTGCGCCACCGTCCGGTCCTACCTGGACGCGCTGACCAACTGGTACGTGCGGCGCTCCCGGGACCGGTTCTGGTCAGGCGACGCCGAGGCGTTCGACACCCTGTGGACGGTGCTGGAGACGCTCTGCCGGGTGGTGGCTCCGCTGGCGCCGCTGACCGCCGAGGAGATCTGGCGTGGCCTCACCGGCGAGCGGTCGGTGCACCTGACCGACTGGCCGTCGGCGCAGGAGTTCCCGGCCGACCACGAGCTGGTGTCCGCGATGGACAACGTGCGCGCGGTCGCCTCGGCGGCGCTGTCGCTGCGCAAGGCCAAGGGCCTGCGGGTGCGGCTGCCGCTGTCGAAGCTGACCGTGGCCTCCCCGGTCGCGGAGAAGCTGCGGCCCTTCGCCGACCTGGTCGCCGACGAGGTCAACGTGAAGGAGGTCGTCTTCTCCGACGAGGTGTCCGCGTACTGCCAGCAGGTGCTGACCGTGGTGCCGCGGGCGCTCGGCCCCCGGGTCGGCAAGGCGGTGCAGCAGGTGATCAAGGCGGTCAAGGCGGGGGAGTGGGAGCTGGTCGACGGCGCCCCGGTCGCCGCCGGCGTCACCCTGGCCGAGGGCGAGTACGAGCTGCGGCTGGTCGCCGCCGACGCCGAGCACTCCGCGCCGCTGCCCGGCGGCGAGGGCGTGGTCGTGCTGGACACCGAGGTCACCCCGGAGCTGGCCGCCGAGGGCCTGGCCCGGGACGTGGTCCGGGTCGTGCAGCAGGCCCGCCGGGACGCCGACCTGGACGTCTCGGACCGGATCGTGGTGTCGGTGTCGGCCTCCGACGAGGTACGCGCGGCGGTGTCGGCGTACACCGACTTCGTGGCCCGGGAGGTGCTGGCCGACACGGTCGACTTCGCCGAGGGCGTCGACGGCTTCGCCGGCGAGGTCGGCGAGGGCGAGCGCGTGACGGTGGCCGTCCGCCGGGTATGAGGTAGTGCGGCGGTGGCGGTCCGGCGGTGTTCCGCCGGGCCGCCGCCACCGGCTCCGCCCGCGCCCCGACAGGCCCGCTCACCAGCCGGCCGGCCCGCCACCCGCGCGGCGCTCCGTGTACCCGTCCGCTACCGTGACACCGCCTGTTCACGTACGACCGCCGGAGGACCAGTGCCCCTGCTCTACACCATCGGCAAGCTCACCGTGGCGCCCGCGCTCCGGTTGGCCTTCCGTCCGACCGTGGAGGGGTTGGAGCACATCCCGGAAACCGGTGGTGCGATCTTCGCGGGCAACCACCTCTCGGTCGCCGACGAGCTCTTCCTCGGCACCGTGGTCCCGCGGCACCTGGCCTTCTGGGCCAAGTCGGAGTACTTCAAGGGCACCGGGCCAAAGGGCGCCTTCTCCAAGTTCGTGCTCACCGGCCTGGGCGCCATCCCGGTCGAGCGGGCCGGCGGCCGCGCGGCGCTGTCCGCGTTCGACGCCGCCATCCCCGCGTTGCAGGGTGGCGACCTGGTCGCGGTCTATCCGGAGGGAACGCGCTCGCCCGACGGGCGGCTCTACCGGGGGCGTACCGGCGCGGCCCGGCTGGCGGTGGCGGCCGGCGTGCCGATCATCCCGGTCGGCATGATCGGCACGGACAAGGCCCAGCCGATCGGCGCCCGGGTGCCCCGGCCCGGCCGCGCGAAGATCACCGTCCGGTTCGGCAAGCCGCTGGACTTCACCGGCCGGTCCGACGACCGGACCTCGCTGCGGGCGATGACCGACGAGCTGATGGCCGAGATCCAGAAGCTCACCGGCCAGGAGTACGTGCCGCGCTACGCCCCGCCGCGCGCCCACCCGCCGCTGGCCGGGGAGCCCGGCGCCGTCTGACGCCCAGGCGCCTGCGCGGGCGCTGCCCGGCCGGCGACAACTCCCCGGCGAACCTCAGGGCTGCGTTGGCGCCGGCGTGACGATCTGTTCCCGCAGGGTGTCCAGCAGGCGGGCGCTGTCGTCGACGGAGAGCCGGGTGAAGACGGCGGTGGTGATGCTGCCGTAGTCGACGGAGGTGCAGACCACCACGTCGGCGCCGTCCGACCGGCCAGTGGCGCACCGCTCGTACCGGCCGCGCACCCCGGTCTCGACCGTCTGGGGGGCGGCGAGCCGGTAGGTCTCGGTGAGCCGGGTCATCTCGTCGTCCGCGTCGGACTCCGGGTTGAACCGGAAGCCGGTGCCGCCGAACACGGTGACCCGCTTGCCGTCGCCGGTGCCGTAGACCCCGGCGAAGACGTCCTCGGAGAGCAGGTTCGCCGCGCGTACCTCGGCCTTGAGCCGCTTGGCGGTGGCCTGGCTGCCGGCGTCCTGCCGCAGCGTCAGGTCGGCCACCTGGCCGGGCAGCGCGGCGTCGGCCGGGTACTGCTCCCACATCGGCTTGCCGAACCAGGCCGGGCAACCGCAGCAGCAGACCAGGCTCAGCAGCAGCACCCAGGGCCAGCGCCGACGACGCCGGACCGGCACCGGGACGTACCCGCGGGGGGCCTCCCACCCCGGTGGCGGGGTGACCGCCTTCGGCCGGCGACCCCGGCGCTGCTTCGCTGGCGGGGCCGGCGCGGGCGGCGGGGCAGGTGGCGGTCCCGGCCGGGGCGGGGCGGCCGGCGGCGGCGACACCGGGTGCGCGGCGTGGGGCGGGTACGGGCGGGCCGGCGGCGGCGCGGCCTCGTAGGGCCGGGTGACCGGCGGCGCTGCCTCGTAGGGCCGGGTGACCGGGGGCGCGGGGTAGGGCAGGGTCGGCGGGAGCGCGGGGAGGTGGTGGTGCTCCAGCTCCCAGGAGCCGGTGTCCGCGCCGGCCCACGGGTCCACCGG
>NZ_JAGPYL010000150.1:0-14005 GCF_018070095.1 Micromonospora sp. U56 | reverse complement strand
CCCTGGATGAGCGGTCGCGGGGCCGACGCTGCCTTGGAGTGCGCCACATGGGATAGGGGGCGCTGCCGTCCGGGAGGGTGAAGGGTTCGAGGGGGACGTAGCCATGCCGTGCGAACAGGTCTCGGTCGGCGAAAGTGGTCACCTCCGTATAGGTGGGCAGCAGCGCCTGGCCCATTCGAGCGTTGCTGGTGGCGAGCAGGGTTCTGGCACGCCTGACCCGGTACGGCTTTGGCGCGACGGTGAAGAACGCTAGGTGGTTGTGCGGACCGCGGGGTCGGTGCGTGTGCAAAACGTCGTCGAGGTGCAGGAAGCGGTCCACGTATTCGGCGCAGGCGACGGCGAGCCGCTCGCCGTACGCGGTTGGCGGGGAGAGGGGACCGTAACGGTGCAGCCACACGGAGGCGGCGGAACGATCCTGCAGGAAATAGGCCTCGCCGAACAGCAGAGCGTGTTCGGTCCAGACGCGGACGACGGCGCTGAGGATGTCGCGTCGGCGGTGTTCGTCGGGTACGAGCCATGCGCCGATCGCGCTGTCGGCGAAGGGGCCGACGACCAGATCGACGATGTGGGGGATGTCGTGCCAATGGGCGCGGCAGACGGGCAGGTTGTTGATCACGCGGTTCTCCGGGTAGCAGGTGCGGTTGCTCAGCAATGGCGTTGTCGCCGGCTGTGCAGAGTTCTGGGACGTCATGACGCCCGGAAGCAAAGACGGCTTCTCCTTCACGAACCGTGCCGATGAAGCCAGGAGTGGTACGGGTAGAGGCGGTTCCGCAGGGCCGTGCAGGCGGGACCGGAGCCCAGGTGGCAGCGTTGATGACGGTGCCTGTGTGGGCGAATGGTGGTCGCGGCTGTCCCGCCTCGGGCGAGGGTGCCGGATTTGCTCAGGCGGGCCTGGTGCCCGGTTGACCGGAGCGGCTCGGGAGCGTCTCGCATCCGGTGACGTAAGCGCCGGCAGGTTGCAGGGCCGGGGCCCAGGAGCGCGGCGAAGCGTCAGCCGGGATTCCTGTCCCGCCGGCGGCGGAGCCGTGGCCGGCGGCGTTGGCGGGAGCGCCCTGAGTCAACCCGGGGGTGTGGACCAGGTCGCCTGCCCACTGCACGTGACTCGTCCCGACCGCCTTCGGCGACCGCGGGTCAAGGCTTGCTGTCACGGACGTCCGCGCCGCCCCCGGGGCTGCCGCCTGGACCGCAACCATCGGTGGTACGGGCCGGACGATCGTGGTGGGCGTCGCGACCGGCGGCGCCTCGTCCGTCGACGGCGGCGTGTCGACGGCGGGGCCGGCGGGAGGCGTCGACGGTGCGGCGGGTAAGCCGATGATCGGCTGGATCAGGCCGAGCACCGGCGCCAGAGCGGGCGGTAGAACGTCAACGATCGGCTCGGTCACTGCCCGGACGACAGTGCCGACCGGCTCCAGCAGGCCCGTCCCGCCGAACTCTTCCACGACGGGCGACGCCAGGCCCACTGGACGCGTCGCCGAGGTGGCTTTCTCGACGACCGTTTCGGCGTCGGCGGCTGCCATCGGGTCCACCACCTGGCCTACTGCAATCTGCACACTCGCCGACCGCTCATCCGTCGGCATTCGCACCGGTACGTCCAGGCCCGCCAGTTGGCCCCAGCTTGCGAGCGTTATCTCCCCGCCGACGCGGTCTGACGGGCTTTCCATCGCAGCGCCGGTGGGCGAGAAAGGCTCACACTCCAGGGAGCCGCCGAGGAGGGTCCCGCCTGCGCTGAGCAGGTTGCCGAGGGTGCAGGACGCCGTGGGCCCGGCGGCCCGAGCAGCGTCATCCGCAACCGCCTCGTGAAAACCCCAAAGACCGACCACGCCTCCGATCAGGAGAGCGCCGCGCAGCGTCCACCGAGCCAGCCGGCCTGGACACCGCAACAACAGGCACCTCCGATGGAACGGCCTTCGTTCACCCCAACGCCTGCGATTGTGCCCGGAGTGACCGTTCAGGCACCCTCCGACACACCGCCATGGCGGTCGACGTCCGCGCCGCCAGCGCACTGCTGTTCTACGGACTGCCGATGATCCGGATCATCGAGCTGCGCACCGACCAGCTCACCGAGGACCCGGGCGCCGCTACCTCACCGTCCAGGCACCGGGCGATCAACCCGCCTGCACTGAGCCAGCTCCTGGACGCACTACCCGCGCGGCTACCGACGGACGCCCTCGTTCTCGACCGAACCACCCGAGTGGCGCTTCCCAGGGCGGCAGGCGGGAAGACCTGTCTCCGCCGCTGGGATGCGAGTCCGCCGACGGCAGCACGGCATCGAAGTTCGGCCCGCGCGTAACGCCGCGTTGATCTGGCTGGCGGCCGAACTGCCCCAGCCGTCCTGCGACGTATTCGCCCCCGCCAGATGCGAGCCGTCGGCATCGTCCGGGCGGACTACTTGCGCTGAGTCGCGCTAGGAGTCGTCATGTCCCCCTCGCCGCCGGAGTGGCAACCGTCGATCGAACGCTGCCACCGGCCCGGCTACGCCGCGATCCCGCGCGGCCAACCACGCCCACCGTCCCCGGTGAGCCGCTCGCGCCACACACTGCCCCATCGAGGATCGTCCCTCCCATGACGACGCCCGGCTTCGACTCGTGCCCGGAAGACCTGCCCATGCAACGCAGCACCGTCGACCTCGGCAGCTTCACCGACGCTGAGATGGACCACGTCGCTACCGGGACGGCAGCGGGCAGAGGCGAACCCGCCATCGGCGAACAGGCCCCGGCCCTCCTCGAACCGATAGCCCACAGCGCGGCCGAGACCCGCCACCACCGCGAGGGTGGGTGAGCCGGGAGTGCCGGACTTCCGCGCCAATTTCATCCTCCGGATCACCCCACCCGGCGACGCCTCACTCCCGGCATTCGTCAACCGCCTGCGGAACCAACTGGTGCAGGTACAGCAGCGGTCGGACTGCATTCTCGCCACGACCGTCAGCGGCATCACCGAGACGCAGTGCTGCGAGGTGACCTTGACCGTCAAGGCCGACGACATCACCACTGCCCCCATAGCCGCCGGCCGGGCAGTCCGTTCCGCCGCCAACCAGGTCGCCCCTGGCTGGCACATTGCCATCGGACGTATCACCATCGAGTCGCCCCACCGTCGGCCCACCACCCTCGCCGACCTGCTCCCGCCCTCACGATCCCCAAGCGGATCGTCCGAGTGACTGACTCGCAGCCGGTCCACGTCGCTTTGGTCGAGACACCAGATGGTGCACCGCCCACTCTCGTCGTCAGCCTGGCGGACATGACCTTCCTCCTGTCCGCCGGCCAGGCGCGCACCCTCGCCTTCCTGCTGCGTCTGCGACTTGACCAGGCCAAGGTGCGACGGGGCACGAACCTGGTGAACATCGAGCACTAACCAAAACGCCGTTCAGCTAGGCCGGCATCCGGCTTGTCAAGGATCGCCAATGGACGCCCAGGTCTATGGCGGGCTCGGCGATGACGCCGGCGGCCAGCACGACCTGGTCCCCGTGCCCACTTCCGAGTAGCCGACCGCCATCGCCCTCACCACGGTCTCGTGCACCGTGGCCTCGCTGGCCGTCACCATGCCTGCCTGTCGGACCGTCAGCGGTACCGAGGTTGAGGAATGCCTGCCAGGGCTCCTCCCCGGAAGCGGCGGCGAGCCGGTCGACGACGAGTTGTTCGAGGTCGGGGACGCGCTTGGCCTTCCAGATCTTGTCGGCGAGGCTGACGAGCAGGTCTTCGAGCTCGACGGCGGTCGTCCCCCAACTGGCATGCGTCGCGGCGAAGCGTGCCAGGGAAGGCTCGATGCCGGCGACGCGGATGGACCGGCACGGCGCGACCCGCCGGCTCAAGCATCTCGCTGCTAGCGCCGGAATCCCGGATGCCGAGGGTGCACCCGCACATGCTGCGCCACACCTTCGTCACGACCATGCTCGACGCCGGCGTGAGCCTACGCGACGTGCAGATCGCGGCCCGTCACGCCGATCCGCGTACGACCATGCGCACGTAGCGGGCACAACGAGCGGATCTGGCCGATGAGCGGTAGCCCGTCAGGCTCACTGATGAGCCTCCTCGGGGCGGATCACTCGGACCGTGGGGTCCGCCGCGCTTTCTCGGCACGATTACGAACGGCTACCCGACTACCACGCCCCAATGGTCCAATGGTCATCGTCACCGCCTCGCCCGCCACCAACACACCTGAAACCCTTACTTACCAGGCACTCCGATGCGCTCTAATTAGTAATAGTTGTCGATCGGCTGGCGCGCCTCGTCGAACAGCGCCGGCCCCTCGTACCGCACCGGAGGCAGCGGCGGAGTGGCCGGCTTGACCTCCTCGAACTGTTCGGTGGACAGGGCGTACACCACCCGGCCGAGGCCGGATCGGTTGATCGCGGTCGCGCACATCGGGCAGGGCTGGCAACTGGTGAACATGGTGGTCCCGGCCGCCACCTCGGGGGCGAGTTCCCGAGCGGCCCAGCGGGCCAGCTTCAGTTCCGGATGGGCGGTGATGTCCGAGTCGGAGACCACGGTGTTGTGGTCCTCGATCAGGACGGTGCCGTCCGCACCGACCAGCAACGAGCCGAACGGCCGTTCGCCGGACGCCCCGGCCTGGCTGGCGAGTTCCAGGGCACGGCGGAGAAATTTTTCGTCGTCGGGGGTCATCGGTCCTCCTGGGATTTGTGGTGAGCGGCCACGGCCGCCAGTGTCTGCCAGGCGCGTTCGGGCTGGCGGATCTCGGTCAGGTCGCCGTTGAACGGGTCGAGCAGCACCGTCTCCGCGCCGAGCAGACGGATCTGATCGATGTCGGCGATGATCTGCTCGATGGTGCCGACACCGGCGAGCCGGTCCGGGTCGGTGATTGGTTCACGGGTCTCCCGGAGTGCGATGCGCGGCGCCAACGCGGGCACCGGGCGACCGAGTTCGTCGGCCGTGGCCTTCAGCCGCCCAGCCGCCGTGGCCAGCCATCCTGGCGTGAACCGCAGCGGGTGCCAGGCGTCACCGAGCCGTACCGCGCGACGCATGCCGGCGTCGCTGTTGCCGCCGGCCCAGATCGGGATCGCACCCGTGTCGTAGTCGTCGGTGTTCCGCCAGGCGTCGCACATGGCGCCCAGGTACTCGTTGGTCAGCGCGCCGCGCTGCCGGAACGGCACGCCGAGCGCCTCGAACTCCTGCTGGGCCCAGCCGACGCCGACGCCGAGGACGAGCCGGCCGCCACTGAGCCGGTTGAGGTTCGCCGCCATCCGGGCGGTGAGCAGCGGGTGCCGGTACGGGACGATGAGCACCGTGGTGCCCAGCCGGACCCGCCGGGTCACCCCGGCGAGCCAGGACAGCGTGGTGAACGGCTCGTAGAAGGGCGCCGGATACTGCTCGGCCACGTCCGGGGTCACCGCGATGTGGTCGGAGACCATCAGCAGGTCGAAGCCGAGCCCCTCGACCGTCTGCGCCCACTGTCGCAGCACCTCCGGGTCGGTACCCGGAGCGAAGTTCGGCACGTTCACGCCAATCTGCACGGGTCCTACGCTAGCCAGCGTGAACCCGGCGTGTGAACACCGTGATCCCTGCCTTCGCTGGCCTTTGCCGTGGATCCGCCGGTAGATTGGCCCGATGGCCGAGAATCTTGATGCTGTCGATTGGGCCATCCTGACCGAGTTGCAGGGCGACGGCCGCCTGCCGATCACCGAGCTCAGCCGCCGGGTCAAGCTGAGCGCGTCGGCCACCAGCGAACGGGTGAGGCGGCTGGAGGCGATCGGTGTGATCAGCGGCTACCGCGCCGAGGTCGACCTGCCCAAGGCGGGCTTCGCCGTGCTCGCGGTGGTCCGGCTGAAGTACCCCGGCAGCCGGCACGAACCGCTGCACCGACTACTGGAGCGACGGTCGGAGATTCTGGAGTGCCTGCGCACCACGGGAGACGACTGTTACATGCTGAAGGTGGCCGCGACGTCGATGGCGCACCTCGAACAGGTCGTCAACGATCTCGCCGGGTTCGGCAGCACCACCACCAACGTGGTCTACAGCGCCACCCTGCCCTATCGCGGCCCGCGCCTGACGCCGCCCCGCTCGTGACCGGTGTATGAACGCCCCCCGCGGCTGAACCTCGCGGACATCCGCTTCTGCCGCGTTCCGCTCGCCCGTACGGAAGGTCATTCCGCTGCGCCCCGGCCGCGGCACTCAAGTCGGGCGCGGACGTCTCGGTCACCGTGCGCTTGGACGCCAAGGTCAAGACCGCGATCTCCTAGCTTGATCTTTAACCCCTGAGGTCCTGTGGGGACCCCGATCGATGACGGAAACAGCCCTTGGTTGATGATCTTCTTGTCTAGGGAAGAGCATCAATAACCAAGGGCTGTTCTGGTGACCAGTGTGCATGACCGTCGTCCGGCTGATGCCGTCGGGGAGCTGGACAGGTTCCGGCGAGAGTTCTATGACTGTTTGACTGCTCGGGCTGATGCGTTGTTCGACCTGGCGGACGCGGTGTTGTGCGCCGACGGGCCGGTCCGGTCGCTGGTGGAGTTGTCGCTGGTGGGTGAGCACCGTCGGGGTCACGGGGCGTTGTATGACGCCCTCGCCTGCGGACGACTGGATGTCGATCGGTTGCGTACCTGCCTCGCGGCGGTGCGGTTGCCGCGGGCAGCTGACGGTCGTCTCGTTTTGGCGGTCGACATCACCTGCTGGCTGCGGCCGGACGCGCACACCTCACCGCAGCGAATCCTGTGTCACACCTACGGCCGCGGCAAGGACCAGACCATCATGATCCCGGGCTGGCCGTACTCGATGGTCGTGGCCCTCGAGTCGGGCCGCAGTTCGTGGACCGCGCCGTTGGACGCGGTGCGGCTGGCGCCTGGTGATGATGCGGCCACGGTCACCGCCGGGCAGTTGCGAGACATCGTGGGGCGGCTGATCGCGGCCGGGCAGTGGCGGCCCGGGGACCTGGACATCCTGGTCGTGGCCGACGCCGGCTACGACGCACCCCGACTTGCGTTCCTCCTGGCCGATCTGCCCGTTCAGGTCCTCGCCCGGATGCGCTCAGACCGGGTACTACGCCGAGCAGTGCCAGCCCGCCAGCCCGGGACGATCGGCCGGCCACCCCGTCACGGCGGCGAGTTCGTCTTCGGCGATCCCACCACCTGGGGTGAGCCCGACGCAGCCACCGTCGCCGACACCCGGCTCTACGGCACGGCGTGGGCCCGAGCCTGGGACCGGTTGCACCCACGGTTGACCCACCGATCCGCCTGGATCGACTCGACGAAGGTGCTGCCGGTCATCGAGGGAACCGTCATCCGTCTGGAGGTCGACCATCTACCCAGCGGCGCGACTCCGAAGCCGGTCTGGCTGTGGTGGTCCGGCGTCGACGCCACCCCGGACGACGTGAACCTGCTCTGGCAGACGTTCCTGCGCCGCTTCGACATCGAACACACGTTCCGCCTGTTCAAACAGACCCTCGGCTGGACCTGCCCCAAGACCCGCAGCCCGCAAGCAGCCGACCGATGGACCTGGCTGATCCTCGCCGCCTACACCCAACTCCGCCTCGCCCGCGCCCTCACCGCCGACCTGCGCCGCCCCTGGGAGAAACCCGCACCACCGCAGCGTCTGTCACCCGCCCGCGTCCGCCGAGGGTTTCGGCACCTGCGCGCGAAGGCCACCAGTCCGGCCGGTGCACCCAAACCCTCCCGGCCAGGACCAGGGCGGCCAACCGGCCGCCGCAACAACCACCCCACCCCGCGCTACGACGTCCACACCGCGACCACCACGAACGCCAAGACACCGGCTACAAAGAAGACGCAGCCCGTCAATCCCCGCCCACGCCGCACAGGTTAAAGATCAAGCTAGTACCAACCGGAGCCGGCGCGACTACCCCACAACCGACCATCCGGTCATATCTCGATCTTGCGAATGCCCCTGCCCTGCTGCTCAGCCGAACACCTCAAGCTGAATACGTACGATCAACCAGGTGGAACGTTGGCCTCCCCCCACTCTGGCGGAGCCGGACGCGCCGGGGTTGTTGCAGGTGTTGGCGCAGGTGCCGGACCCGCGGGACCGGCGGGGCCGGATCCATCCATTGCCGGGTCTGCTCGCGGTCGCGGTCGCGGCGGTGGCCTCGGGGCAGAGCCGGGTCGTCGAGATCACCGAGTGGGCCGCGGATCTGCCGGACGCGGTGTGGGACCGTCTCGGGGCGGCCCGGGACCGGTTCACTGGCGCCCGCAGAGTGCCTGATGACAGCACTCTGGGCCGGGTCCTGGCCGGTATCGACGCCGACGCCCTGGACGCCGCGATGTGCCGATGGCTGATCAGCCGGGCAGGTTCCGGCGGCTCGGGCCGGTGGGTGATCGCCGTGGATGGCAAGAAGATGGCAAGACCCTGCATGGCAGCGGTCCGGCTGGCGCCCAGGTCCATCTGCTCGCCGCCGTGGATCACCGCGACGGGATCGTTCTCGCCCAGAGCGACGTCGATGGGAAAACGAACGAGATCACCAGGTTCGCGCCCATGCTGGACACCCTCGACCTGGCCGGGGCGATCATCACGGCGGACGCACTGCATACCCCGGCGCGAGCACGCCCGCTGGCTGATCGAGGACAAGAAGGCCGGCTACGTCTTCGTCGTCAAGCGCAACCAGCCGCGTTTGTATCGGCAGGTCAAAACCCTGCCATGGGCGAAGATCCCGGTCCTGGACGCCACCCACGACCGAGGCCACGGCCGCCATGACATCCGCCGCTTGCAGGCGATCACCTGCCTCGGCCCCCTCGCCTTGGACTTCCCCCACGCCAGCCAGGCCCTACGGATCCGACGCCGCCGCTACAACCCGGCCAACGGCCGCTGGTCCACCGTCACCATCTACGCGATCACCAACCTCACCGCCGACCAGGCCGAACCCGCTGAGCTGGCCGACTGGCTACGAGGTCATCTGGTCCATCGAGGTACTACACCACATCCGCGACACCACCTACCGTGAAGACGCCAGCCGCCTGCGGACCGGCAACGCACCCCGCGCCCTGGCCGCCCTACGCAACACCGCGATCAGCCTGCTCCGCCTGACCGGCGTCACATCCATCGCACCAACCCTCCGGCAGCCGGAACCCACACCGATCCCTACAACTACTAGAAATCGCCTAGAACGGGCATATCTCTACCTTGCGAACGCCCTGAGCCCTTACGCCCCTCGACCGTCGTCAAGCGACAAAAGCGCCACCACGCCAACAATGCTGGCTACCAGCATAGCGACGCTTGCGAAGGCCAGGAAGCGACGTCTGCGGCCTTTGAGCAACCAACTGAGCAGAACGAATAGCAGCATGGAGATCAGTCCCAGCAGGGAGCTGATCCCAAGCGCAAGCCATCCCCAGTCCTCACCCCTTGCGCAGCCCTCGTCGCAGCCCAGAGATCTGACGGCACCGATCAAGCCGACCGCGAAAAAAAGGGCCAGACCCCAAAGAAGCAACAGGGCCGTCCACAACACCTCACCAATACGTCGCTGGCCAGCCATCAGGACACCCTCCACCGGTGCTCGGCAATCAAACTGCAGGGCACGGATCCTACAGCGACGGCTGACAATACACCAGCCCGAATTGGCGGACCCCAACGGGGTCGATTCATAGAGCGGCCGTGCGTGGCCACACCGTAGGTGGAGCCGAGGCCAGCTCACCGGCCCCGACTCCACTCACACCACACCTTTTTTACACGCGAGAGCCGACCCCTCGATCAGGAGGCCGGGTACCCTACGACGTTGGATACATCAGCGCTGGCATTGAACATCACAATTGTCAACGCGTGCCACGTAATGTGAATGTTGTAGGGATCCGCCATACCGAACGAAATGATCTCCGCCCACTGGTTCTTCTGCTGATCCGTCGTGTAATTATAGTTCGGATCGATGATGTCATTCCACGTATACTGACCGAAAACTTCGACCGTACCTCCGGAGGATCCCCCCCAATAGGAAGAGGTGAAAGCGCCGACTTGGAAGTCTCCTACGTCCGGGTTGGTTCCGTGGAGATACTCGTAGCCGACCAATCCCTCGCCATTCTGGATGTTGATATGGAACTGCTTATAGAAGAAGTTCTCCCGCATACCACTACTGCGGTAGGCCCCCAAGGCCTTCCCAGCCACTTCCGTGATGACCGGCAGCAGCTGATCGCTCAGGATCCTGTTCTGCATCATGTACTTGTTCCACGCGGGGTCGTTCGTGATCCGCCAGTCATCTCCTCCTCTGAGGTAGCGCTGCAGGATCGCGAGACCCGCCCAGTCCGTGTCGAGCCAGTCACCATGGTCATCGGGAGTCCTGCCGCCTTCGGAGACTCCGTCGTCTCGGACGCCCCAGCTGTCGTCACCGCCACGCCTATCGCTCGGCTCGGAAGAGCAGCCGTCACCGTCGGCATTCGTCGGACAGTGTCCGTCCAACTCGACACGTGAGATCGGGTTGCCGCCGGCGAAGGCGTAGCGGTTGCCGGTCCACGGGTCCAGCCCGAGGCGCATGTCATTCATGGCGCCGTTGTAGGTATCCCTAGTCAGGAAGCGGTTGAGACCCGGATCGTAATCACGAAATCCCATGTCGTACGAGCCGGCGGCCGAGTCCCAGCGCTTCCCGTTGAAGCGGTAAGCGTTGTACGAGTCGAACGTTCCGGACCCACTCGGCTTGTCGACGCCGGTAAACTGCGCCGCATCGTCTTTGCCGTATGCCGTGTAGCCATAGGTCGCCTTGGTGTTGCCGGACTGGTCCGTGATCCCTTCGACATCCGTGTGCGCGTTGTACCCGTAAAAGACGCTTTCTTCTGTGCCGTCAGCGTTGTGCTTCGTCTGCGACAGTCGCTCACCTGACGGCGCGTACTGGTAGGACTTGGTGACCTGCCTATCGGTGGACTCGTTCACGACCTCCCCGAAGAGGCCCACGTAGTTGTAGGACACGTCCTTCTCGTTGCCGGAGCCGACGCCCGTCGTTCGGCTCGTCGTCCGGTCGAACGCGTCGTATGTGTACCTGGAGACGGACATGGCGCCGTTGACGTTCCGGCGCTTCTCGGCTACATGATCGAAGCCGTCGTACACGGTGCGCTCAACGAGCTGGCCGCCCGCATTCACCACGTCAAGGCGCCCAAACGGATCGTAGTTGTAGGAGGAACTCACTGTTCCGGCGGTGACACCGACGAGTCGGTTCCGGTCGTACGTCAGGCTTGACGACGTTCCGTTCACCACCTGGCTCACGACATTCCCGTTTGCGTCATGAACGTAGGACTCCGTGCCAGCCGCGTCTCCGGTCCTCGTGGCCTGGGAAACTCGGTCGCGCGGATCGTATGTGTAGTCGGTGGCCGCGTTCAGGTAGGCGCCGTGGTCGTCGGCGTTCATGAGCTTGACAACGTCGCGCGTGCGGTTACCGTTCAGGTCGTACTGCAGTGTGTGCTGGGCGACGACAGTGCCGTCCGACTTGGTTTCGGCTGCGGTCTTCGGCAACCCATCCATGAAGTACGAGTATTCGACCACGTTCCCGTTGGCCTTCACCTCCTTGAGCCGCTCGCCCCGGTCGGTGTAGGTGTAGGTCGTGACCTCCGGAGCGGGATCCGAAGCGGACTTGCCGGTCGTGATCTTGGAGACGGCCCCGCGAGGGTCGTACTCGTAGGACCAGAAGGCCATGTTGCTCAAAACCGTCTTGGAGGCGCCGTTCTCGTCGTACGTGAAGGAGGTTTCCCCGGCCAACTGACCCGACTTCAGTTCCTGCGTCTTGATTACTTGGTCGGACATGGAGTAGGCGAGCTGGTACGTGTCGACGCCGGCGCTTAGCGAGTTGTCTCGGATGACGGCCGCATTTCCGTTCGCGTCGTACTCGTACATGTAGTCATGCTTCTCGTTGTCGAGGTCTGCGGAGTTGTCACGGACCAGCTTGACCACATCGGCCACCACCGTTCCCGTAGCCTGGTCGGTCAGGGTGATGTCGTGCGCCCCTCCCTCGCTGAAGGCGTAGGACCCGATGCTCACCCAGGTGCCCGAGCCCGTCGCTTGGTTGACCGTCTTCACGGTGCTGCCAACGCTGTGCTTGATCGTGAACTTGCTGTCCGACGCCGCACCGGCCACCTGCGGGTATCGGACGAACACCTCATACGTGCCGGTCTGGCGGATGTTGGTGCGCCAGGTGAAGGTCTTGCCACCGGTCCCGGCGGGAGCGGTCGCGTAGTCGGTGAAGTACTGACCAGGTGCGGAACCCGCCACCGTCCACGTGCCTGTGCTGGAGGCGTTGTTCGCATCCGCGTTGTCGACCAGGTCCACCTGCTTGCCGACCGGCACCCCGTCGTCGGTGCGGGACTTGATTTTCCCGTCGGGGTAGTAGCCCCAACTCATCGTTCGGCTCGATGAACCACCCGCCGAGATCACCGTGCGGGACTTCTGCTGTCCGACCTCGTTGTAGTCGTACGAGTCGGCGATGTCCCACGGGTCGATGCTGCTGCGCACCCACCCGTTGTCGTAGTAGGTGTAGGTGGTGTCGTTGCGGACAGTTTGACCCTGCGAAGCGGGTGCGCTCACCTTGACCATGCGCCCGACCGCGTCGTAGGTGTAGGTGGTCTTGTCAGGAGCGGTATACCGCGGGTCGTCCCTGTCGTACTGGCTCTGTGTCTCCTTGACCCGGTTCAGCGCGTCGTACATGTTGACCGTCGAGAAGTCATCCGCGTCGTCCGTGGTGGCAACGCCCCGCGGCGTGATCGTCTTTGTGCGGTTCCCGACTTGGTCGTACTCGTAACGGGTGACCCGGTCGGTTACCACCCCGCCCGAATTCTCGTGCGGAACCCTTACTTCGATCACGTCGCCGCGCGCGTTGTGTTTGATTGTTGCCCTGCTACCAGCCTTGTCTACGACCGCAGTCACTAGGCCGTCCTTGTCGTACGTGTCGGTGGCCGCTTTTCCAGCCGCATCGATGGCGCTGACAACCCGGTGCGCGAGGTCGTAGGTGTACTTGTTGGCGTAGTCCATCGTGTCCGTCGTCGCGTTGCGCCGCGGATCCACCACGACGGACACGTTCCCGACGTTGTCGTACTCGTAGCTGACCCGCTCACCCGTGGGATTGACGACCGCGACGAGCTGGTAGATCTCGTCGTACGTGTTGGTGGTGACGTAGTCCCCGGCCGTTGACGTCTGGTTTCCCTTCGGCTTTGTAGTCGTCAGCGTGTTACCCACCTTGTCGTAGGTATAGGTCGTCACCCTTGCGGCCTCGGTGTCGGTGTTCTTCGGCGCCGTCATTGACACAACCTGATCGGCTTCGCTGTACGCGTAGCTGACTACAGCACCGTTGGGCCCCGTCGTACGACTGACGTTGCCGTTCGCGTCGTACACCGGAGCAGGGGTTGTGATGAACTGCCCCTGCGACTCGTCCTTCGCGGTCGTCTGTTCGAGCTTGCGACCGAAGGTATCGTACGTCTGGGTGGTGTCGTGGTTGAGCGCGTCGGTGACCGTCGTGACCTGACCGCGGACGTCGTAGACGAACTTCGTCTGCTTACTCAGTGCGTCTGAGATGGTCTGTGGGTAGCCGTTCGGGTCGAAATTGCTGTTGGTGGTGACGCTGCCATTGGCGTCCTTAGCCGTCAGCAGCTGGCCCCACGCGTCGTAGGTGTAGGACGTCTTGTAGTCGTCGGTCGCCGTTGTGGTGTTGCCGATTGGGTCGACCACCCACGACACGTCACCGTCGGCCTCGTACCCGAAGGTGTGCTTGCGTCCCTCGGGGCTGGTCTTTTCGGTGAGGTCGGCGACGTATCCGTTGAGCTGGCGTTGGTAGGCCAGTATCGTGCCCGACGTGCCGTTCTTGACCGCCTCGGCGTCCTTGATTTCGGTCGGGTAACCGGTCTTGGCGTCGTACGCCCAGGTCGAGACCGCGGTGTTGGCCTCCTCGAGCCGGGTGACGTTGTGGTCGTCGTCCCAGCCGAGCTTGGTGGTTTGGCTCTTGGCGTTGGTGGTCTCGATGGGCCGGCCGTAGCCGTCCTGCAGGTAGGTCGTGGCGTGGTTCTCGGCGTCGGTGACCGTCGTCTGGATGTTGTTGGTGGCGTCCGGGTCGACGTAGCCGAACGTCGTCGGGTGGCCGAGCCGGTCGG